>NZ_DATHKG010000072.1:0-2723 GCF_035489435.1 Flavitalea sp. | reverse complement strand
GAATTATGAGTGATGAGTTATGAGTTGAGTTATGAGTTGAGTTATGAGTTTTGAAAGACTGGGATGGGTTACTTTTTTTCCATGCAGAGTTCAATCAGGACACTGCCGGTGGAACGGGGGTGGAGGAAACAGACGAGTTTGTTGTCGGCGCCGGGTTTCGGTTCATTGTTAAGCAAAATAAATCCTTTTTCTACTAGTCTTTTCATTTCGGCTTCGATGTCTTCTACTTCAAATGCTATGTGGTGAATGCCTTCACCTTTTTTTTCAATAAACTTTGCTATAACACCGTTCGGGTCAGTGCTTTCTAATAACTCGATTTTGGTTTCGGCTTTGCGAAAAAACGCGGTGATTACTTTTTCTGAAGCTACCTCTTCTGTTTTATAACTTGTTGTATTCAGCAATGCCTCATACAAGGGAATTGCTTCTTCCAGGCTTTTGACAGCGATTCCTATATGCTCAATTTTTAACATGTCGGGATTTTTGCAAAGGCTAAAATAGAACCATTTGTACTAGTTTTATGTTATTGCTTAAAGAAATGAGGATACCAGTCTATCTTGATAACAATGCTACCACTCCCTGCGACCCGCGGGTGGTGGAAACCATGCTGCCGTTTTTTACCCAACATTTTGGAAATGCGGCCAGCCGGAACCATCAGTATGGCTGGCAGGCTGAAGAGGCTGTAGATTTTGCCAGGGAACAAGCCGCAAAATTGATCGGCGCGGGTACTAAGGAACTGGTTTTTACTTCCGGATCAACTGAAGGAGTGAATCTTGCCATTAAGGGTGTATTCGAAATGTATGCCGTTAAGGGCAACCATATAATTACAGTCAGTACTGAACATAAAGCCGTACTCGATACCTGCGCAAATCTTGAAAAAAGAGGGGCTTCGTTAACCTATCTTTCCGTAAACCAGGAAGGCCTGATCAACCTGTCAGAACTTGAAGCTGCGATCAGACCCGAAACTATTTTGATTGCCATTATGTATGCCAACAATGAAACCGGCACAATACAACCTATCCGGGAAATCGGCAGGATTGCGAAAAAACATGGGGTCATTTTTTTCTCAGATGCAACGCAGGCAGTCGGCAAGATTCCCGTTAATGTGATTGACGATGGAATTGACCTTTTGTGCTTCAGCAGCCATAAGTTTTATGGTCCAAAAGGTATTGGTGCATTATATATCAGAAGAAAGGACCCAAGAGTAAGGTTAGTTCCCCAGATGGATGGCGGCGGTCATGAAAGAGGCATGAGAAGCGGTACTTTGAATGTTCCTGCTATAGCAGGTTTTGGAAAAGCCTGCGAAATAGCACTCGAAGAGCTTTCATTGGAAGCCCGGCGACTTGCGAACCTGAGGGATTTGTTGGAAACAGGGCTTTTGGAACTACCAGGCACTGCCGTTAATGGCAGCAAGTCGTCGCGATTGCCGCAGGTGACTAACATTTCATTTAAAAATGCGGAAAGCGAAGCCTTGCTGTTGGCTATTAATAAAGATGTGGCGGTTTCTTCCGGATCGGCCTGTACTTCTGCTTCGATTGAGCCAAGTTATGTGTTAAAAGCGCTCGGCCTCACTGACGCTCAGGCACATAGCTCACTGCGTTTCGGGGTGGGTCGATTTACCACCCGGGAAGAAGTCGATTTTACTATAGAAAAGATTAAAGTTGCCGTTACGGGCATGCGGGCCTTGAATCCGGCCTGAAAAAGGTTTATTTTTGTAAGAAGGAACCGGTCACTGAATACCTTCGGAGAATACCTTCGAACACAGCGATGGCGGACCGGAAAAAATACTAATATCAAAATACTATTATCATTGAATTATAAATATTATGATTTACGTTAGCGATAAAGCAAAAGAAAAAGTAGAAAAGTTGATGCAGGAGGCCCATATCGAGGGCCAGCCTGACTTTTTTCTTCGTGTATCAGTTGTGGGTGGCGGATGCTCAGGTCTTAGTTATAAAATGGATTTTGACAATCAGAGCAAACCAACTGACCAGGTTTTTGAAGATAAAGGCATCAAAGTCGTAACAGATCTTAAGAGTTTTCTATACCTGGTAAATACAACACTTGATTTTACCGACGGTCTTAATGGCAAGGGATTTCATTTCAGCAATCCGAATGCTTCAAGAAGCTGTGCCTGTGGAGAAAGCTTTGCTGTTTAGAAACAGATTTCTTAATTGCCGACCCAATACATAATTGCCGGCCCAATACATAAATAATGATCCCTTCCATTGAAGGGATTTTTCATAAGACTAAGTTGTTCCGGAGCTTGTAATATGATTGGTTAACCTTAAAACCTTATTTTCGTACCCATGTGGTCTGTTTGTAAAAAAGAATTCCGGCAGTTTTTCAGCAGCCTGACCGGGTATATTGCAATTGCCGTCTTTTTATTAGTCAATGGGCTATTTCTTTTTGTCTTCCCCGATAACATACTCGATTTCGGATATACCACACTCGACCGGTTTTTCGAGTTGGCACCTATGATCCTGTTACTATTGATTCCTGCTATCACCATGCGAAGTTTTTCAGACGAGTTTCGCAGTGGCACTTATGAAATTCTTCAAACAAAACCGCTTAGCAGCTGGCAGGTTGTCGGGGGCAAATACCTTGGCTCACTGCTTGTGGTTATAATTGCACTGATCCCTACCCTGATTTACGTTGTCAGCCTCAACGCGCTTTCATTTGAACAGGGTCTGGATTCAGGGGGCACAGCTGGCGCTTATATTGGT
>NZ_DATHKG010000071.1:0-55406 GCF_035489435.1 Flavitalea sp. | reverse complement strand
TACCGCTGCTTTATTGAAGGCAGCTGTTATTGCCGGAGCAAATAAATTACCGGGAATCAGCGCTGCGGCAGCACCTGCAGATAACCACCAGGGATTTGGTTGTATCAGCGTAGACAATATCGTAGCACCAACCAGCCCCGCCAAAGCCTGGTTTATCGAATCCAAAAAATCGCTGAACACGGGTCAATCACTTGCGTTGACTGTTAAGATCCTTTCAAATAAAGTGGCGCTGAAAATTGTATTGGCGTACTCCGACTATCCTGGCAGCGCACTTGTAAATAATTTAAACCTGGTTGTCACAGCTCCAAATGGAAAAAAATATACAGGCAATACAGGTGTGGATGGCGTAACGACTTTTGATGCAAACAACAATGTTGAATCGTTGCTAATAAACAAACCTGTGGCTGGTAACTGGAAGTTCGAAGTGATTGCAGCGAATGTACCGCAGGGGCCGCAGGATTTTGCTCTTGTTTATATAGCTCATGCGTGATGCTCGTTGATTCATCATTATAGTCTTTGTACTCTTGCATGGGACCAGCACTATGATGCAACAGTTTGTTTCATTCCTTCGCACCGTTGGGAGCGGGATGGTGCTTTTGTTTGGCTGTGTCCCGTGGTTAGTTTGTTTCCTGATTTCGGTGGTTGCTGTTGTCTCCGATCATCTTTTTTGCCCTGATCGGCTGCAGTAACTCCAACCACGGTACGAAGGCCAAACAAAAGCACCATCCCACTCCCAACTCACTCATCCATTTGGGGGACTATGCGACCAGTCATAACACTTCTTACTATTCCTCCATTGCAGGTCGCATAGTTAAATTCATTGCCGGTATCATCAAAGCATTCATAGTGCTAATCGCTTTAACTAATATATCAAGGGCTTCAGCTGGGGATCTGCAATTGACTGGAAGGATCACATTGGACTAAAGAAGTAGAACTGCAACCTGTAAGGCTTGCAACTAAGTAACGCGGTAACGTTTTTACGTTGCAATGCAATGTTCAGCTATTCTTATTTTGGTATGTATCATTGGTAAAGGCCAGGTTCACGTTGCTGGCGAATTGAAGTGGGTGGTTTCAAACACAGAAATAGAGGGAGATAAAATAGAAATGTCGACAGCTGAATATCTAAATCTGAATTATCTACATCTGAATTGTTGAAGTTGAAGTATAATTCGACAAGCGTAGTTCAGCGAAGCAAAGAGAAGCTTATCAGGATAATTGCAATTGAGACTATTGCATAGCGAAAACTGCATGCTGCAACGGAATGCTGACAACTGAAGTGCTAATAATGGAATGCAGAGACTGCAATCCTGATAACTGCGATAAGTGAATGTTGAATTTTGTTGTGCTGGTCGCATATCCGCTTAAGTGATCGGGGTTGGAACGTGCAGGATGGGCCTGAGGTTGGTTTGATTTGCCACCTTCGATTCCTGTTCGGAGTTACTGAAGCCGATCAGGGCGGGGCAGCAACTACCGCTGAAAGAATGGTTAACAAAGCCGATCAGGGAACAAAAAGCTGATCGGAGACAAGAACCACCAGCAGTATGAACAATGGTATTAACCAGGAATCACAGCGGCAAATCAAACCAACCGAAAGGCCCATCCGGCGAAGTGAATAACCGAGTGAACGCCATGAACGTGTAAAATGAAGACACTAAATCGATGGCCGTTTGATCAGCGAAAACGGCACCTGCACCTGTGCCCGGGAATTTGTGAGAATCAGCCTGGCTGCCAACTGTCCCATCTTCTGAAAATCAGTAGAGATAGTTGTAATACCATCACGGATGATTTTTTTTATAGGTGTTTCATTATATGAGATGATGCCAACATCCGTACCCAGATCAATTTTTTGAACCACTATCCTTTCAACAAGAGTCACAAGGTCCGTTTCAATCAACGTTATGTAGAGATCACCTTTCATGGTAACATCTTTCAAAAGATCAGTTACGATTACATATTTGAATTGATGCTTTTTGCAAAAAAGCCTGAAACCCTGTAGAATTTCATCCGGAAAATAGCTGTCGGCAGGGAATACAATTTTTATCGTCCTGTATTTGTTGATGGATGCACGCGCTTCTTCCAACGCTTTATAAATGTCCTGTTCGAAATGTTCGTAAACAGCAGCATACTCGCCGGCGACGGTATCCACTTTTTTATCGAGCAATAACAGTTTATGTTTTGGGATCCTGTTTATGATCTTGCCGGCTTCCTTCCTGTTATTCAGAAAATGAGGTATGATCACATAATGTGTATAATCCCTGCTTTTTTGTTCTATGAGGTTTTTAAAAAAAGTGAAATCATTATTGTAGATAAAGAGATCGACTGTGACACCTTCACCCATTTCTTTAACAAAAGCATCGTAAATAATTTTTTTATGAGCGCTAAGCTTGTTAAAGAAAATCGCTATTAGTAATGAAGACTTAGAAGTATTACCGGTAATAAAATAACATTTTCCGGGTACTGAATCCATCACTTTTATTTTCTGAAGATGCTTATAAGCCTTTTGAGCGGTGGGCCGGGAAACTTCCAGTTCGTCACTTAAATCGTTTATAGAAGGCATCAACAAACCCTTTTTGAAACTGCCCTCCCTCACACAGGAAACGATTGAATCAGCAAGTTGCAGATATTTCGGTACGGACGAAAAGGGGTCAACTGAAAGCTTCTTCAATACATCAATGGTAGTCATCATTTGCTTTTAAAACTCTTATCAAAACAAAAATATAAAAACAACCATGGAGTTGATAAAATTTAATTTATTACTGGTCATAAGAGTCATAAGCTTCCAGACGAAAATTCAGATAGAACTACCCTTTTCCATAAACCAGGATAATCAACTACAAATGCTTGTTCATCGATGTTCAAAACAGCTTTAAAATCTGAATCAACATTTTCATACATATAAACCCGGTCGTCCAATCTTGTATACCGCTGTCGCATAGGCTTTGGCATTAGTTCCGGGAGATCAAAATACAACACTGTTATTTCTGACTGTTCACCAATTTGTAAATCTAGTCTTTTTATGGCAAGGGTATTTGTAAACGGCGTGAATGAAATATCGGGAACCGTGCAGGCATCAAGACCAGGCATATTAACTCCATCTGCCTGCCAGCCGCCTGCTGTTGAACTTGACAATCTGATTTCCTGTTCAGTGTCACTTATCAACTTTATGAAAATAAAACTCACTTTCCATGTAGAATCTATCTTTAACTGGTATTCGATATGAACAGGGATTCCTTCTACTTCTCCTGTTATAAAACTTCTGACCTCCTGATCTGTTGCGGAAGATGTCAGCTTCAGGTATTCCGAAGTGTTGAATTGAATTCCTTTCCAGACCCGGGTTTGAATTGCAGACATTTTTATCACGAGGTTTTATTGATGATAAATCAATTATTTAAGATAAATCAGCAATTGATGATAAATCAATTTTGCGATGAATCAGTTTTTGCGATGAACCAGTTTTGCGATGAATCAATTTTTGCGATGAATCAATTTTTGCAATGAATCAGTTTTTGCGATGAATCAATTTTGCGATGAATCAGTTTTTACCATGAATCAGTTTTGATTATCAATCAATCCAAGAATTGAATTGCTCTTTCTATTTGAGATAAGCTGAATACATCCAGACAGATTTTTCCTGCTCCCGGATATAATCGCTCATGAGTGCATTGGTGCCTTCATCATTTGCTTCGGAGGAAAGGTGAAGTAATTCCCGCTCTCCATCAAGCAGGATCCGAAAACCATCGAGCACGGCTTCAATTGCCTTATTTCCGTCGAAAATATCAGTGATTTCCTTTATCGTAGCATTTTTCAGATAATCTGAAAAAGAATGAAGGGGTTTATTGCCAAGCGTGAGAATACGTTCAGCCACCTCGTCAACCTTTGTCAGGGCATCTGTATATAATTCTTCAAACTTTAGATGGAGTTCAAAAAATTTGTTCCCTTTGATATTCCAGTGAAAGCCTCTTGCATTGATATAAAACAATTGCAGGTCAGACAAAAGCAGATTTAATTTATTGGCCAGTTCTTTTGATTTTGTTTCTTCAATTCCGATTTGATTTATCATATTGTTTGTTTTAGTGAAAATTTGCAGATCCTTTACCGTTGCTATTGAATTTTCTGCTGCATCGCAAAGGCGTCCTGAAATTAAAAAAGGCGCAATTTTTAAAAATTGCGCCCCTGAAATTAAGAATTGCTGCTGAACTTATTTATTAACTTTTATCATTCGTTTGAACACTGAAACTGTTCCATATTCAACCTTCAGACTATAGATTCCATTACTGATTGCTCCATGGTCATTTAGTTTTACCGGCGTCACTCCTTTATAAACATTATGATTTATTGATTTTATAGTCCGGCCATAATTATCCAGTATGGATATTTTTACCGTCCCGTCTGCAGGGGCGATCAAATCAAAACTAAGCTGGCTGTCAAAAGGGTTAACAACATTTTTGACTTCGAACTCAATTGCAGCGGGGCTTAACAAGATGGTCCTGCTGTATTTTATCTGTCCGTTTTCTTTTATCGCTATGCGATAATAAGTAACCACTTTAAGTTGAACGGGGTCTGTGAATGAATAATTTTCACCAAAACCTTTAGGTGCTTTCCCATTTACTGAACCTATTACTTCGAAATTAGTTCCATTGCTACTTTTTTCGATGTTGTATTGAATTCCGGTTTCTTCATTTGAACTTGTCCAATCGATTATGCCGTATGAATTTTTAAGAACTCCTGAAACATTTGTGAGGTTCGTCTTAAGCACCCACATACAGTTCTGAACCATAACCTGGATGGTTCTGATTGCGCGGAATGAACAATCTATATCAGCAAGGTTTGCTGTTGTACTTGCCACTCTTAATCTAAACAGATTTTTATGTGTAGATGAATCCCCGATCACAGAAGGACCTGTCGCAGTATATTCATGCTCTGTTCCATTGTATACAGGCGTGGTATTACCACCATATCCTGTACTCACCCAGGTTGTACCGCTATCAACACTTCTTTCCCAGATCCAGTGCGTAAAATTATCATAGTAACTGACAACGTTAGCCGACATACTTTGTCCATCACCATAACATACATTTACAACAGGTGCGGCCGGATTCATTACGAGTGAAGGCGAACAGGTGGCTACACCGATATCGTCAATTGCCCAGTCATTTCCTCCACCTCCGGGAGCATTATTACGGATGTTGATTACCATCTGCGTTTCCGCAGGACCCGTTCGATAAGTAAACCCTTTTTTAATCCACTTACCGGTATATAACACATCCCCTGTTGTATAATAATCAAATCCATTAATGTTGAATGTAAGGTTTGGATGAACCCCTGAAGAATCACCAGGTCCCGTGGGAATGTAAGTGGAAGCTGTGGCTCCTACACCGGTTGAATCTCCGCCACACTTTCGGCAGATATTGCGGAACCAGGCAGAATACTCATAGGAAGTATTCGGACAAAGATTTTTAACGGTATCCTGAAATGCTGTATCTGCCCGGTATGCTGCATTAATCACAACCATGTACCCGCCACTCTGCCCTCCATTTACATGTGTCGGATCGTTGCCTTCCAATGGGTCCGAAGCCCCGGTATGATCGCCAATAATATCCCACACATCAAAAACACGTTTGCTTGCATCTGTTTCCAGGCGATTTATGGAATAGTCGGTTGTAGCATTAGCACTTGTGTTATTTGAAATACCATAAAAATAATCGCCGGGCGCATCCACACCAAAAGGTACATATGCATAGTTTAAGGGGACCTTTGTTGAGGCAATCCGGTCCTTGGTAGGACCAGAGCCAAAGGTTCCGCCTGATTCCGAAATAATTCCGTTTGAGCCTATTGTATTTGTGCAAATTCCATAGTTCGCGTAAACTACAGCCGGGATAGGCGAAAAAGCTATTGTTGTAGTCGTATTGTTGGGCCGCCTATAAGAAATAGAACCACCGCCCATTTGAAGCACGGTACCATAAGGGATTGAGTTTACTTTCACCCTGTATGAAGCGATCAGAATACATTCACCACCAAATAGGCTGGGTCTGTCGGTATTGCGGATACTACCCCCGGTTGTTGAAGTAGCTCCGTTTCCAAGATTGATAGTAACGGTTCCGGCAACAATGCGTCCTGCATCGGTGTCAGCTATATCTGTCCATTGCCTGAAGGTTTTTCCTTCGTTTGTAAGTATGCGTAAAGAACCTGGAATGTAAGTGGTATTTGCGGGTACATTGTCAGTAAAAACTGTATTGAAAGTAGCATTTGTCTTAACATTGATAACCGATCTTATCTCTAGTTCATCATCAGGTTCTATAGTACCACCGTTGGATCCTTTAGTGATATTCACGTATGTCTTCCCGTTATGTACCGATGGGTCAGATGAATTGCGGATACAAATCCTGAAATTCCAGGAATTTGCATTTTGTGTACTGGCATTACTATAAACCCTGACATAATAGGTGCCAACCGCCAGCGGAGCTCCGGCCGGTCCCACAGACAACGCATCATTATTTGTATTTGTACAATTTATTGGTACCAGGCCCGCACATGTACCGGCAAACAACTGGAGACGTAGTCCGGCAGCCCTGAATTGCGTGCCAGGATTATCAATCCTGATTTCGGGATATCTTGTAGTTGCAGTAGCAGTAAAAGAATACCAGACATCCGGCGAATTTGGATCACCGCAGTTCTGTGTAATGCCAGTAGTTGGAAGCGCATTAAACAGCGTTCCGTTTGTGGTAGTACCACAGTTAGTACCAGTGCCTACAGTTAAACCAGTTGCCCCTGTACAGAGGTCATTAGCAGGTCGCGCAGGGTCATCAATGCATATACTAAATGCTCCGCGGGCCAGGGTATTTGGAAAAGTGTTAGTCGTCGAAAAAACTCTTATATAATAAGTCTGACCGGTGTTTAAGTTTGGTGTTGTATAAGAATCGTTACCACAGCCTATACTTACAAAACTTCCACAACTTCCTGAAAGAACCTGAACTTTTGGATTTGCAAAATAAGTATTGTTATAGTCTGATATGGTAATCGTAGGATTGACTGACTGGGCGACGAAAGTGAACCAGACATCGTATCTGTCAGTACCCGCTACGCAGGTTGATGCACCAGATGCTGCGGTATATGTCGCCTGGTAAACATTCCCGGGATCCTCAATACAAGTTGCCTTAGATGTAAGTGGAGTAGCATTTGCACATAAATTATTTGCTGGCTGTGCAAAAGCCTTGAATTGGGCCAGGCAAATAAAAACCAATACGAGAAAAACGCTGTGCAATAGCCAGGCACGATTAATTTTAGGTTTCACGGGTATTCGGGTTAATATATTAGGGATTATTCTAATCAAAGGTATTGCGGGATTCCGCTAAATGCAACGTATAAATACTAATTCTCGCTTTGAGACGGGTTTTGCATCAATTTTACCTCTGAATATTTTCAATCAGGTAGTGAAACGGAGCTAAGTGTTTATTATTATGCAGATCTAATTATTAATTAGATCCTCCTAATAATAATTTGATAAATAACTAAATAAATACAAAATTTTATTTACCCAATGCCGTTAGTGGATCTAAACCGATCCAAATCCAAACCAATGAAAAATTATTTATTACTCCTGGTAACGTTTGTTATTATTTCAAATCAATTACACTCACAACTAACCGGGCCCGGCAGCCGGATGGGCGAAGTTTTTCAAAGAACAGATTTAGTAGATGCAACACCTGGTCTTAACGATCCATGGGAAATTACTTATGGATCTGATGGGAAACTTTGGATTACGGAATCAAAGGGTTATAAAATTCAAAGATTA
Source organism: Flavitalea sp. (assembly GCF_035489435.1). Taxonomy (NCBI): domain Bacteria; kingdom Pseudomonadati; phylum Bacteroidota; class Chitinophagia; order Chitinophagales; family Chitinophagaceae; genus Flavitalea; species Flavitalea sp. The sequence continues at coordinate 47,614 of NZ_DATHKG010000071.1, read as the reverse complement.
GATCCCTCCACCGGCACGGGCACTACGGTGTTGGACCTGGCCACTATTTCACCAAATTCATGGCGAAAAACCTGGACATCCCCCGCCCCTCAGGGTGGATTGATGGGATTAGCACTTCACCCCGACTTTATGGATCCTGTCACTCCAAAAAAATATGTATATATAGCTTATGTCCATGATTATGTCGGGCAAAATCAAACCTATAAAACAGAATATGTATCCGGGCATTTATTCAGAACCTGGCTGGTTCGGTTTACATTCAATGGTACCTCCCTGGTAAGCCCTATAGCAATATGCGATACGATTACCGGTAGTAATGATCATAATTCCGGCAGGCTTATTATTAAGCCAGAACCTGATGGAAAAAATTACCTGTTTTATGCAGTTGGAGATATGGGAGCCGGTCAGTTTGACAATCAGGCCAGGACAAATAAAGCCCAGTTCACAAACTCTTATGAAGGGAAAATTCTTCGATTCAATCTGGAACAAGACCTTGACACAGACCTTTCTGATAAATGGATCCCAAATGACAATCCCTACACTGCCTATGGAAAAAAGAATGCTGTATATGCAATTGGCATCCGAAACAACCAGGGCTTTGCTTATGGTGTCGTTAATGGTGTCGGACGTTTATATGGAAGTAGTCATGGACCTTTCAGTGATGACGAACTTAACCTGATTGACAAGGCAATAAATTATGGCCACCCGAATGTAATTGGTTATAATGACGGTAATTATGATGGTGCCAAAGCCGGACCATTGGCAAGTAATCTTCCCGCAATAACCAATGAAAACACATACATCACCAACACTATTGGTGCAGCCAACTATGGGGAACCTTTATATTCTTTCTATGCCGCTCCTAAAGGCACCTCTACAACACTGTGGACGATTCAGCACATTTATACAAACGCCAACCTTCCTGTCGGTCACCCTAAAGCCGGAAATAAACCACAAAATGAAAATGGCTATTGGGCATCAGAAGGTGTTTCCGGCATGGACATCTACACAAACAGCATGATCCCGGGATGGAAAAATTCAATTTTAACCGGCACCTTGAAAGGTGGAAAAATTTTAAGATTGCAGTTGAATCCGGACGGACTTTCCGTAAAGAAAACCGCACCTTATGATACCATTGGTATATTAAGAAGTCCAAACAGGTTCAGGGACATTGCATTTTCACCGGATGGAAAATCAATGTTTGCCGTGATCGACAGAAGTTCCTCTACATCTGGCCCCACAACGGACAACCCTATCATCAGCGCTTGTGCAGGTTGCGTTCAAAAATATACTTTTCTTGGGTATGAGAACATTGGAAATACAAGCTCCCTGCCCGACATCGTAGATATCGCGGCTGGTACACCCAATAGTTGTCAGGCTGCGAATACAATTAACATTAATACCGCCAATAATAACTACTGGGTTCCGATAACTGATAACAACAGCAACATTGTGGCAGAAATAAAAGCAAACGGAAATAATCTCGGAAATGTTTCTACTTCACTCTATGTTAAAACCGGCAGTTTGCGTGAATACGGCTTAAACAAATTACTTTATCTCAACAGGAGCCTGACTATAACCCCTCAAACACAACCGAATTCCGATGTAAATCTTAGAATTTATCTGACCGAACAAGAGTTTCTCGACTTGAAAGATGCAACTAACTCGCTGAACCAGCCAAGTGGAATAACGGGCGTTTCAAATCTTGGCATTTTTAAGAACAGCGATCCATGTGCGGCAAGTATCACTGGTGCAATAGCACCGGTAATAAATAACTACCAATTAACAAGAAATAGTAATGGGTATGTACTTCATGTAACTATCAGCAGTTTTTCAACTTTTTATATTGCCAATTCCACGGCATTATTACCATTGGGTCTCATTAAATTCAACGGAAATCTTGTAAATGGTGTTACGCAATTGAAATGGATAACCCAGGAAGAAGAAAATACTGTAAATTATATTGTACAACGATCACTGAACGGGCTCGATTTTGATTCAATAGCTACTGTCAAAGCACAAGGAGGTTCATTTAAACATAATTACCAGGCGACGGATCCTGCGGTTACATCAATGCCAGGTTCAAAAGTTTTCTACAGGCTAAAAGTCAATGATGTTAATGGTGGGTATAGCTATTCCGATATAGTTTCTATTGGATTAAATAACAAGAAAGGAACTGTTACCGCCCGTCCAAACCCGGTTTATAACCTGGCAACAATTGATATAAATGCTATAGCAGCTGAGTCAGTGAAATTAGATTTAACCGACAATACAGGCAAAGTCATTAAACAAATAAGAGCAACAGTGAGCAAAGGGAACAATTCAATTAATATCAATATGAGTATGTTACAGGCCGGTATGTATTACCTCAAGGTAAGTGGTACCCATATCAGTCAGGTAGTTAAATTGCAAAAACTATAAGAATCCTGTATAAATAAAAGCCTTCTTCACAGGAATATGAATTTTAAAGATCCGCCCAAAAAGCGGATCTTTTTTTGTTTAAATTGCAACAATGGAGGATTTTACAATTGATGTAGGTCGCGTGGAAGAACTACAGATGATCAACGATATCCAGGAGCTTGAAATCATTTTTCAAAAAGCTAAAAGTGCAATTGTAAATGGTGCAACTGTTCATCTTGCAAGGAAAAACAAAATGGGAAAATTAGATCCATTCGAGCATTTTACCACTTTACCTGACCTTTCTTCTTACAAGAAATCAGTTTACAAATATCTTAAAACCGAATGAAGAAATATTTGCTGACCAATCGGCAGAAACAATTTTCGGCAGAAACAATTTTTCATCATCTTCTGATTAGCTTCGGCTAAAAAAATCTTTTAGCTGAATTGAAAAATTCTTTTAGCTGAATTAAAAAAAATTAAATAAACACGGAAAAATTAAATGCTAACATCAACATTGACATTGAATATCCTGGAAAAAGCTCAGCTGCTTTGGGATTATCATCATATGAATCATCAGCCACGGCAGTCTGATTGCATATTGGTACTTGGTAGCCACGATCTTCGGGTCGCCGAACGCGGGGCGGAACTGTATCTCCAGGGTTATGCACCACTACTGGTATTTTCAGGAGGGCTGGGAAACTTTACGAAGGAAACCTGGACCAGTTCTGAAGCTGATCTTTTTGCAGAAAGAGCCATTGAAATGGGAGTTCCGGATCATGTTATCCTGCGGGAAAACAAATCCACTAATACCGGCGAAAATATCCAGTTCACACAAAAACTTCTTCAAAAACATGAACTGGATCCGGATACCTTTTTACTTGTTCAAAAGCCTTATATGGAGAGAAGAAGTTATGCCACCTTTAAACAAAACTGGCCGGAGAAACAGTTAATTGTTACCTCTCCCCAGGTTAGCTTTGAAGACTATCCAAACAATGAAATCCCAATTGAAAAAGTTATAAACATCATGGTCGGTGATTTGCAGCGGATCAAGTTCTACCCCGCAAAGGGTTTTCAGATTTACCAGGAAATACCGGATGATGTATGGGCTGCTTGTGAGCTACTGATATCATCCGGCTTTGATAAACACCTGATGAAAGATTAAGAACAAGATAGATTTCAAAATCTAAGATTAAACAGGGAACCGACTAACTGCGTTTATTGACTGCAATACAAAAATGATATCATGAAAGAGTTGAGAGAAATAGTGAAGGCACACAAACAAGCGGTTAATGAAAATAAACGTACCGCCCTCGCGACGGTTGTTCATATCGAAGGTTCTTCTTACCGCCAGCCGGGTGCCCGGATGTTGATTACGGAAGATGGTATGCTGACTGGCGCAATCAGCGGTGGTTGCCTGGAAGGCGATGCTTTGCGCAAGGCTTTGCTGGTGATTGCCAACGCGAACCCGGTAGTCGTAACCTACGACACCAGTGATGAAGATGATTCAAAGATCGGAATTGGCCTGGGTTGTAACGGAATCATCCAGATTCTGATTGAACCAGTAATTGAAACGGAACCATTGAATCCGATAAAACTGATCGAACAGCTGTTCAGCAAAAGAGAACCGGCTGTACTTGCCACGCTCTTTTCGCTTGAAGATCGTAAATCCAAATCTGCAGGAACAAGATATTTGTTGCAGAAAAATGGCCCCGAATTATCATCAGTCACAGATAATAATCAACTTGAATTGCTACGAACACAGGCCGGATCAGTTTTCAGTAAAGGAGAGTCTTCTATTGTCGCTAAACTAATCGAATCAAAATTCGATTCGCTGTTTTTCCTTGCATTACCATCATTGTCAATAGTTATCATCGGTGCAGGCAATGATGTGATACCGCTTGCTTCTATAACCTATACCATGGGCTGGGAAACGACAGTAGCCGATGGACGACCAAATTATGCGACCGTTGCGCGCTTTCCTACTGCCACCAGGGTGCTGGTTACTAAACCATCAAAGGTTCTTGATGAGATTGTGGCGGATGACAGGACTGTCTTTTTATTAATGACGCACAATTATAATTACGATCTTACTTTGTTGAAACAATTGTTGGCAACACCAACAATATATATTGGCATACTCGGACCAAGAAAAAAGACTATTAAAATGCTGGGTGAGATACAGGATGAAAGTAAGAAACTGACCAGTGAGCAACTCGATAAAATCTACGGACCAACAGGTCTTGATACCGGTGCTGAAAATGCAGAAGAAATTGCCCTGTCTATCTGTGCAGAGATCAATGCTGTAATCAACGAGAAGTTTGGAACAAAACTCAGGACCAAAACTGATCCAATACATGCTTCTTCCAATTCACTCAGATAAAACTTAACAACATTCATAAAACTTAACAACATGCAGGAATTTGTAATTGTGATCCTTGCTGCGGGTGAATCCAGCAGACTGGGCGAACCTAAACAACTGTTAATTTATGAAGGTATCACGTTCCTGGAACGTTCAATACAATTAGCTTCAGCCTTAGCCGGCGACAAAGTTTGTGTTGTACTCGGAGCTAATGCAACTACTATACTTAAGAAGGTGCCACAGGCCGCGCGTCTGAGTATTATAAATGATAAATGGAAAGATGGAATGGGCACTTCTATTGCCCTGGGATTGAAGACTGCTTTAAATCTTTATCCCGTGATAAAGTCTGCTATTTTCATGACGGTGGACCAACTCTTTGTGACAAGCGAACATTTAAAAGCATTGGTCAGTCTGCACGAGCAATCTGGTAAACCAATTGTGGCTTCTTCGTACCAGGATGCTGCCGGAATTCCGGCACTCTTTGATCAAACTTTTTTTAAGGACCTGCTAAATCTTGAAACTGATAAAGGAGCAAGGGACATTATTCGTAGTCATGATCATCAGGTTGCAAAGCTCGCATTACCGGGAGGTGAAGTTGATATAGACACTCCAGAACAATATGCTTTGCTTCAAAACAGGAGAAACTAAAGCGGAACATATATTTCCTATATTTATCAAAAGTATCATCAAATGAAAAAAACATGTTCAGTTCTAATCGTAATAATTTTTATGGCAATTACAAATGCAGATAAGGTTAATGCACAAACAACTCCTTCATCAGGTTCTGGTAAAAGTTTACGTCATGTAGTACTTTTTAAATTTAAAGAAACTTCATCAGCAGAAGATGTTACGAAAATAGAGAAAGCTTTTGCCGGCCTTTCAAAAACCATTTCGTTGATCAAGTCATTTGAGTGGGGTACAAACAACAGTCCTGAAAATTTGAACCAGGGTCTCACACATTGTTTTCTAGCTACTTTTGCAAGTGAAAAGGACCGCGATGCTTATCTGGTACATCCAAAACATGTAGAATTCACTAAAATTGCCGGGCCGCATATTGACAAGGTAACCGTGGTAGACTATTGGGTCAAATAAATCATTGAAATATTTCTGAATATTATCAGGATAATCAAAATAGAAAACGGCCACCTGCTTAAGCGGTGACCGTTTTCTATTTTTAATTATTCAACCGAAGTGGTAAATTCTGTATCCACATCCGTACTTGACTTTGGACTGTCTACCGGGTCATCCGTGGCTTTTGAACCATTCGGATAATGTCTGAGCACAATCCGGATTTTGCCAGCTCCTTTAGCACCGGTGGTCCAGGTACTCATGATTCCAACAGGGACCCCATTTCCATCATTACTGAAATTATTCACTGTAATATTTGAGCTGGTAGAAGGTAAATAATAAAACCGGTGGTCGGCTCCCTCCTCTTCTACCTCGGCTGTCACATCCTCAACAGGGTTGGCAGTTTTGTTAAACAATTTTAGCTCTACGTCATAGACTTTATTCGGCGATAGTCTTATTACATCAATGACCGGTGCAGCAGAACCTGCTCCAAAACCATCGGGATCATCGAATTTATAAATGAAATGGTTAAAGGTTACACGCTCCATAATATGAAGTTCAAGCGTAGTTACCACCTCGTTATCATTGTCTTCTTCTGCAACCTCTTTGCTGCATGCGTTTAAAAACAACATCAAAGCAATTGCTATCGTGAAATTTCCAAAATATTTTTTCATGTATTGAGTTTTAAAATTCGAATCGTAATTCATATTTTTTGATCATTAAAAACTAAATTTCAGCCTGAGTTGTACATTTCTTCCTGCTTCATCAACATAGTAACGGAAGCTGTTAAGGTACTCGCGATAACTTGTATTTAAAAGATTGTGAACCCCCGCACCAAGGGTAAAAGGATGTTTACCGAAACGCAGCGTCACTGCCGCATTCAGGTTTACGAGGTTATATGCAGGAGGTGGTTCCTTATAATCCTGTTTGCCAAACTTATCTCCCGGCACCCTGCTTTGCTTAAAAACATTCGCTAACTCCAAACCAACATAAGGTTCGCTGACATGTTCATTTCCTTTAAATGTGTAAACCAGTTCATTTGAAATCCTGTCTGCAGGCATTGATATCAGCCAATCATCAATGTTCCTGTTATATGCTCTCAGCACGGAAGCTTTGGAACTAAGCGCCAGCTGTTTAAGAAAATGATAACTGAAAGCCGCATCGAATCCTCTTAATAAAGCATTCGTTTGCTCATACACTATCTTTGGAAACGCACCGGCAATGGTAAGTACCGGTTCATCCGGTTTCGGCTGCTGATAAATAAAATCCCTGATATAATTATTATAGAGTGTCAGCTCTGCAGTGAACGTTTTCCGGGCATTTGCATAATCAAATCCCACCGATAAATTGTAAGACTTTTCAGGCGAGAGGTTGATATCCCCTACTTCATAAGTTGCCGTGCCATGGTGAATACCGTCACTTAGCAATTCATTCACATGGGGAGCCCGGCTTGCATGAGATAAGTTTACATTGACATGCATGTCCGGCCTGATTGTGTAAGCTGTATTCAGGGATGCTCCAAGTGTTGAAAAATCAAAATCATGCGACGTTAATACAGCGTTTCGAAGTCGCTGTGTGGAAAAAGCTTTATAATCATATCTTATTCCTGCCTGTATATCCCATTTCTCTTTTTTCCATTTTTCAAGCCAGTAGCCCCCATAGGTAGCCGATATATAATGTGGGATAAAATAACGACCAGTGTATGAATTGTCCTGCTGCATAAATGAGATCCCGGCTGTTCCCTTCAGGTTGAACACCGATGGATGTTCCCAGGACAAATCTTCCGTAAGTGTAAGAATTGACAAATTAAGCTGAGGTTTAAGGTTTGTGCTGCTCCTGACAATATCATATTCTTTTCTTTCATTGTATTGTGCAGCCATTGTAAGCTGAAACTTGTTGGCTCCTTTGTAAAGATTTGATCGGAGTTTGAACAAACGATGCGATACTTCCTGGTTTGGCCGGCTGATCTCATAGCCTTTTTCGTTCAGGAAAATATCATCGGGTTTTGGAGCGGCAATCGCCTCTTTCAAATCTGTCAGATTGCCGATATGTGAACCTGTAAAGATCCCGGCTTTTGTATGGAACTGGCTATAAAAAGCCTCCAGGTTATAATGTTCTTTTTTCCAACCTACCGTTACAGAAAAATTTTCTTCCTGTAGTGCTGTGTTGTTCAACCTGTAATCCGGGGTACGCACATTTGCTCCACGTTTAAAAGTACCCTGCAGCCTGTAACTGAATGCGGGCATTTTTTTCAACTGTTGTTCATAGACCCCGGAAACCACGTACTCGTTATTGTTTGTGAAATAAACGGTATTAATCTCTCCATGGTTGCCTGGAAGATAACGGAGCGGTTTGGGATCCACAAGTATTACACCGCCTATGGCATCTGAGCCATATTTCAATTCATCCACCCCTTTTATTACTATGAGCTTATCAGCAATAAAAGGATCAATCTCCGGTGCATGTTCATTGCCCCATTGTTGTCCTTCCTGCCTTACACCGTTGTTGATGGTTAGTATCCGGTTACTGTGTAAACCGTGTATAACGGGTTTAGCGATAGTTGAACCGGTCTGAAGCATGGTAACACCATTCAATTTCGCAAGTGCTTCAGCAAGGGATAAACCGCTCGCCTGTTCAAGACGGGTACCGGAGAGTTCCTGTTTGAATCCTGTATTAGTCAGCTGTTTTGTACCAGACACAATTACTTCCTGCAGGTTATTCTTCAAATGAGGTAGCAACAGGTCGATATGAGTATTTTTTTCGATCGCTACTGTTTGTGATATTGGTTCACACCCAACATGGGTAACCTCGAGTTCATAGGTCCCGGGGCAGAGTTTCATAAAAGTGAAATCCCCGTTATCGTCAGTGGTCACTTCACGATTTATTGACCTGATAATTACAGTAGCACCTGAAAGCTGATCCTTCGTATCGGAATCTTCGACATGCCCCTTCAGGGTTAGATTACAATCCTGCGCACTGGTATTTAACCAGCCGCTGCAAAGCAGAAAAACTATTAATAAGTATCTCACACCAATAAAATGAATGATTAGAAACAAACCTCCGCGGGCAGGCAGAGATTAAATCAGAATAAAGATTTCAATCAGGAAATTGCAGGCGGACCACGAAGAGAACTAAGATCCAGGTCATCAGTTTCGCGGATACAAACCTGGGTTTTGTTTCTGACACTATTGAAAAGGGGACATTCGGGAGAGAATAAATGTTCTGTAGTATCATAAGCCTGCTGCAGGAAAAGATTATCTACACTACAATTGAACGTTTCAGCAGATAACTGTGTCTTTCCCGGGTGGCTGGCCCATTTAATATGTTTGTGATTGGTAACAAAATTGTGCAATACCTGGCGGGGCAGCAGGCTCAGGCCGAAAACAAAAAGGATCAGCAGCGCCCTTAATCTATATGTATTGTCCTTAACAGGCATCTTTTGTTACAATGTTGCAAATATACGGGTTCCGGTGAATATAAATAAAACCACCCTAAACAATTTACATTTGCAGATACATCTTTAAAAATGGCTATAACAGTTTTATTTTTTGGACAATTGGTGGAAATAACCGGCTCCGGAGAGCTACTAATCTGCGAAACTGCCGGAATTGAGGACTTGACAGATACAAATGAAAAACAGGAAACAAATGTATTAACATCTGCAAAACAAAAAACCGTTACTAATCAGATCATCGATACAAGGCAAATATCCGGTACAAAAGAACTGAAAGAGTTGCTTCTGTCCCGTTTCCCCCGGCTGGCGGATATTGTTTTTAATATTGCCGTCGACACTGTCATAATTGAGGAAGATACCAGGCTGAAGCCCGGGAGCATCATAGCATTGTTGCCGCCATTTTCCGGAGGGTGAACACCTGGAATTCAGAGGTTTCACGATCCGACGGTATCATTGATATTTTAATAGATGAATGTATAAAATGCAGACATGTCTGAACAAATGAAAAACATTTTTATTAAGGGGAAAATCACCGCGGATTTCATAGCAGATTCCATTTCGAAACACCAGTCTAAAACGAATATTGGCGCACATAGCATTTTCCTTGGCCAGGTGAGAGCAGATGTAATCGGTGGAAATAAAGTTGTAGCAATCGATTATACGACCTATGAAGAAATTGCCCTTTCCAAAATGCATGAGATCCGCGAATTGATCTTTGCGAAATATTCTTTAACCTGTATGCATGTTTATCATAGCCTGGGGACCGTTAAAGCCGGGGAAGTCTGTTTATTTGTGTTTACTTCGTCAAAACACCGGAAGGCTGCCACTGAAGCTTGTTCAGAAACAGTGGAGCTCATAAAGGGCGGATTACCTGTCTGGGGAAAAGAGATATTTGATGACGAAACGCATCAATGGAAAATAAATAATTAAGAATGGTTGATATCACGCACAAGGTTTCAAGTTTAAGGAAGGCAATAGCAATGGCAGTCGTGAAAGTTTCGACGCAGGCCACCATTGATCGCATAGTCCAAAAAACAATTCCGAAAGGTGATCTGTTTGAATTTTCCAGGGCTGCGGGTTTACTGGCTGTAAAAAAAACCAGTGATGTAATACCGGATTGCCATCCTTTGCCCGTGGAGTATACAGCCATCAGGCATACCATCAAGGGACTTGAAATTGAGGTCGAAGTGGAAGTTCATACTATTTATAAAACCGGTGTTGAAGTGGAAGCAATGCATGGTGCAGCTATCACTGCACTAACTATGTATGACATGCTTAAACCGATAGATAAGTCAGTTGAAGTAGGCACAATAAAACTGGTTTCAAAACATGGAGGTAAAACTTCTTTCCCGGCAGATTTAGCCCGGGATCTTCGATGCGCTGTAATTGTGTGTTCAGATACCCTGGCTGCCGGAAATGGCGAAGATGAGAGCGGCAAAAAGATTATCGAAAAGCTTAAAACATTTGATGTTGAAGTATCGGGATATACTATAATCAGCGATGATTTTGATGGCATCCAGGCAATGGTGAAATCTCTTTCTCAAGAGAACTACAACCTCGTGATTTTCAGTGGCGGAACCGGTTTATCTCCCCGTGATAATACTCCTGACGCTGTTCTGCCTTTGTTAAATGTTTCAATACCAGGCATCATGGAAGCTGCCAGGAATTATGGCCAGGAAAGAACGCCCTATTCAATGTTATCCCGTGGCGTTGCCGGTTTTATCAATAACACACTGGTGATCACCTTACCAGGCTCCCCAAAAGGAGTAGAAGAAAGTATGAACGCCTTGTTCCCATATATTTTTCATATTTTCCGGGTGGCAGGTGGCATGCGCCATTAACCATAAAAATAATATTGAACGGATGAAACGATTGCTTTTATTTTCCTTACTCAGTTTTGTTTTGATATTAAATGCAGAAGCTCAGCGCAAGCCTGGTCTTCCGAGGCAGTTTATTGAATACCAATTCAGATCAGGTGCAGACCAATACCGTCTTTTAAGAACAAAGACGCCTGACAACCTCTTCCCAAGAAGTTATGCAACAGATCTTGATCGCGAAGTGACGAGCAAAAGTGATTGGTGGTGCAGTGGATTTTATCCGGGCTCACTTTTTTTATTGTTTGAATTTACACGCCATGATTCCTTAAAACAGGAAGCTTTAAGAAAATTGAATTTGCTGGAAAAAGAAAAAGATAATAAAGGAACCCATGATCTGGGGTTTATGATGTACTGCAGCTTCGGCAATGGCTTAAGGGTATTGAAGGACTCATCTTATGTACCCATTCTTATAACTTCAGCGAAATCGTTGATGACAAGGTATAACGCCAAAACACAAACGATAAAGTCATGGGATCATGGTAAATGGGCTTATCCCGTAATCATCGACAATATGATGAATCTTGAGTTGCTGACCTGGGCAACAAAGGTTACAGGTGATTCATCTTATTACAAGGTGGCTGTGAACCATGCAAACACCACCATGAAAAATCATTACCGACCTGATTATAGTTCCTACCATGTGGTGGATTATGATACGTTGACGGGTAAAGTATTGAACCGGCAGACCGCACAAGGTGCATCTGATTCATCAGCCTGGGCAAGAGGCCAGGCCTGGGGTCTTTATGGTTATACCATGATGTACCGTGAAACCGGTATAAAAGCTTACCTGGAACAGGCAAGGAAGATTGCAGCGTTTATGTTAAATCATCCGAACATGCCAAAGGATAAGATTCCTTATTGGGATTATAATGCGCCTGGTATACCTAATGCGTTGAGAGATGCTTCAGCTGCGGCCATCATGAGTTCAGCCCTGTTGGAATTATCAAAGTTTGTTGAGAATAAAGAGAAAGATCAATATATCAGCGTGGCTACAGCTGTTCTGAAAACGCTTGGATCACCTGGCTATAAAGCTGCTGCCGGCAAAAACGGTGGATACCTGCTGATGCACAGTGTTGGCCATTTTCCACAGGGGTCAGAAGTAGATGTTCCCTTAACCTATGCCGATTATTATTTTATCGAAGCTTTGTGGCGATACTGGAACATGTTTTATAAGAATTAGTAAACACGGCTTCTCCAATAAGTACTTTTTATCCGAAAAGTATCATAGCAACCGCCAATGTGATTATGATGTTGAACAATTGGGCGATAAGGAATGCATAAAGTGGTTTGCGGTTATCGTGTTTAAACAGATCTGAAAAATTAGTCTCCAGTCCAATACTGGTGAACGCAAGAACAAACCAGAGAGACTGGATATTTTTTAAACTGTCTTTTACGTCAGTAACTATTGAAGGGCTCAACAAAAATGAAAAGATCAGGGAAGCTGCTACAAAGCCGAGCACAAATTTTGGAAAGCGGTCCCAGATGATTCCAAGTGTCGGTTTGCCATCCGGCAAAGCTGCATTTGCATGATTTGTATAGGTCCAGTAAATAGATATAGCGAAAGCTGCCACACCAAGCAAAACGTTCTGCGAAAATTTCACAATCGTGCTTATTTTAAGGGCAGTCTCCCCCACAAGAGAACCTGCCGCAACAACAGCACCTGTTGTATCAATACTTCCCCCGAGCCATGCGCCTGTTACCTCCTGGCTGAGGCCGAAGTAACTCGCCAGGTAAGGCATAAAAATCATCATCGGTATTGCTGTAATTAATACAAGTGAGATTACATAGGAAAGTTTTTTGGTATCACCCTTGATAGCCCCGGCGGTAGCAATGGCAGCTGAAACCCCACAAATGGAAACAGCACTCGAGATCATCATAGTGAGTTCTTCATCTATTTTCATTTTTTTGGAAAGCCAGAAAGCAAAATACCACACTGATAACACCACTATAAGGGACTGTAACAAACCATAACCGCCAGCTTTAAGTATGTCGGCAAATATTACACTGGTGCCAAGTATTACGAGACCAATCTTTACAAAAAATTCCGCAGATAAAGCTGACCGGAACCATTCGGGTAATTTGAAAAGATTACCTATAAACAGTCCGAACGCAAGGCTGAAGATAACTGCTTCAAGGTTTAAATTTTTCACACTTTTATTTCCGGCAACGATCACAGCAATCATGGTTACCACATAAATTAAAGGAAAAACGATAGCCATATGCCTGAGTGGCTTAGCTGTAAGGAAAGCACCTAATAAAGCAATTACAAAAACGAAGAGAAACTGCAATCCAATCAACCCAAGATTTTTTGCTGTAAGAATCTTGCTTGTTAAGTCAGCACCACTGCTCCAGCTGTAGGCAGGAACTGCAGGTTTAACGCCGGCAATCGCCAGCACAATTACAAGAAATCCCAATATAACCACAACCCAATCTTCGTGTAACCATGAACGTTTTTGTACTGCAACCATCAGAGTGATTTAAGATCGATATGAAAAATGTCTTTCAAAGCCCGGCGCGCTGCATAATAACCACACATACCATGAACACCACCACCAGGCGGTGTTGAAGCGGAGCAAATATAAAGCCCTTTTGCAGATGTGCAATACGGAGAAAACCTGAGGGCAGGACGCGTAAACAGCTGTGAGAGATCAATGACGCCACCATTTATATCCCCTCCAATATAGTTGCGGTTGTATTGATACAACTGGCTGGTGTTCATGGTATGTTTTCCGAGGATAAGATCCCGGAAACCTGGAGCAAATCTTTCAACCTGGTTCTCTATCTCAGTTGTCATATCTTTTTCTGAACCGTTCGGAACATGACAATAGGCCCAGGCAGTATGTTTGCCTGCCGGCGCACGGGTTTCATCAATAATGGACTGTTGGGCAAGCAATACAAAGGGCCTGGCAGGATGTTTACCATCCCAGGTCTCTTGCTCAGATGCGCTAAACTCCTCCAACGTATTACCCAGATGCACTGTACCTGCCTCACGGCAATGTGCAGCCGTAAAAGGGATGGGGCCGTCAAGGGCCCAGTCTATCTTGAAAGTCCCCATCCCGTACCGGTATTTTCTTAACTGCCATTTATAGATCGGAGATAAACGTTCGCCTGCGAGTTTCAAAACCTGGTCAGGAGAAGTGTCGAAAAAAATGGTCTTTGTGGATGGTAGTTCTTTGAGTGATTGTACCGCTTTCCCCGTCCGGATCTCGCCGCCAATAGATAAAAAATAGGCAGAAAGTGCATTGGCTATCGATTGGGAACCTCCTTTGGCCACCGGCCATCCCCGCGCATGGCCTGCGATAGTCAGAACCAAACCGAAGGCAGCTGTTGCATAATTACTTAATGGCTGTATTGCATGAGCGGCCATTCCTCCGAAAAGAGCCCTGGCCCCGGTGGTTTTAAATTTTTTTGCAAATGATAGTGCCGGTTGAAGCCCCTTGAGTCCAAAAGAGGCAAGCTGTAAAGGGTGCGATGGCCACCTGAACGGCCCGAGAAGTTGACTGGATAATTGTTGCCACTGATCCGCAAGCGGTGTAAAGATTTCAATATAACGGTTCTTATCAACCCCAAGCTGATCTGCAGTTTTAGCTATATCGGTAAATAAAGCTGGCGCATCACCGTTGTCTAATGGGTGAGCTGCCTGGATTGCGGGATAAATATACTCAAGCCCAAAATCGCTTAAAGGAAGAAGCTGGAAAAAAGGAGACCCGGCTGCGAGGGGATGAATGGCGGAACAAATGTCATGCACATAACCTGGCAAAGAAAGCTCTGACGAACGGGTACCTCCACCCACCGTTGGTGCAGCTTCCATCAAAAGCACAGCCAAACCCTGCTGTTTCATGGTAATAGCAGCTGCGAGCCCGTTCGGACCTCCGCCAATAACCACTGCATCGTAATCTGTGTCTGGCATTTAAAAGTGGCCGGTTAAAACCTGGTCGATATAGTAATTCCCAGTGTTTCTGGATTTCCGAGATGCACAGCACCGAAATCATAAGCATATGCGATATATTTCTTTCCGCCTATGTTACGCCACCAAAACATGAGTTCAAGATTCCTGGAAGTGAATCCAGCTCTTGCATTCACGAGGTTATATGATGGCTGAATAATTTTATTTGCAAGATCAAAATATTGTCTGCCCAGTCTTGTCCACTCTCCTCTCACTACAACATTAAACGGATAACGAACTTTTATCGGCAAACTATACTGTGCTGCGAGCATTGAGGAGGATCTCGGTGTAAAGATCTGCCGGTTACCGCCAAGATCCACTTCACCGCCGTCCTGCGAAACCTTAAGATCCTTATATATTGCCTCAGTGACGCCGAAGCTATAGTCAATCTCGAGACCTTTTATCACATTCGCAGCTATCTCCAACTCGGCACCTTTGCTGGTGAGTTTGCCGGCATTCCGGGTAATGGTTACCGCATCAGGCAAAACCAGTGTAGGAACCTGTGCATCTGTGACCTGGCTCGTGAAAACGGCCAGGTTCAAACGTAAACGGTTGCCGAGAAAAGTATTTTTGAATCCGAATTCAAGATTATCACTGTATTCCGGATCGAAGGGGTAAAGTGGCGGTTGTGAAGGATCGCCCCCCTGTGCCAGTGGTGTTAAACCACCTGTTCTGAAACCGCGGCTATAAGTCAGGAAAAATTTTGTGTTGTTGTTTGCCCGGAATGAAAGTCCAACCTTGGGCGAAAATGCGTTGAAATTTGCTTTGGCGCTTGTATCGGGGCGTGTTTCGAAAATCGGGTTGGGATCAGGATCCTTTGCATATTCACCCAAAACTTCAAGACTTTTCCATTCCTGGTCGAACCGGATACCGGCAATTAAATCCAGTTTAGAAGTGATGGAATAGGTGCCCTGGCCATATAACGCAACCCCCGTATTTTTACCCGTCGAGGTGTTAATCGTAGAAAAATCAGCATCGGGAACACCTAAAAATGCTGTGTCCTTTCCGATATGTGTCGCCTGCTTCACCGGATTGTCCTGGTAAAAGAAATAGGCTCCTGCGGTCCACTTCAGGCGCGAAGATGAAGCTGTCGGACTGGTGAATTTGAACTCCTGTGTAAATACTTTGACCTTGTTCCACTGGCCACCAAAATCATTGATAATGGTATACATATCAGCGGGAGAAAAATCACCATCCAGCGGGTTGTCATAAATCCGGCGGTTTGATTGGTATGCTGTCTGGCTGCTGAAATTAAATCCGGTACCGGTATGAACCAGGGAGAGAGACGTGTTTAGCGTATTATCACGCATTTCAGCGACCGCATTCTGACTCAGATGATATGGATTATTAAACGCCTCTTCCCCGCTCCCTACCATCGGGAATGCACCATTATTGCGGTTGTTCTGATGTTTAAAATTTAAGGTTGCCGACCATCGTGGGGAAGCAATATATTTCAGATAATAATTTCCTGCCAGGTTTTTCTGGTCATCAAAAGTCGTATTGTTATAATCGTTCCGGTAATATCCATTTCTCTGGGAATACATGCCGGCTACCCCGATATAGAGTTTATCTTTTATTATAGGGGTCTTGTAACCCAGTTCATAACGCATTAACCCATAGTTTCCAAAATTTGCAGTTGCAAATCCACTGGAAGTGTTGGTTGGTTGTTTAGTGATAATGTTAATCACTCCACCCATGGCGTTTCTTCCATATAAAGTGCCTTGCGGACCTCTCAGCACTTCGATTCGCTCCACATCCAACAGCTGGGCGATGTAGGTGTCAAGTCCAAACTGGTTAACTCCATCAATATAAGTTGTTACTGCCGGGTCATAAGAGGTCGTCCCTATACCCCTGATGGTTGTAACATTTCTATCATCGCCCGAATTGGTAGAATAAAGATTTGGAACAATAGCGGTAATATCCCGGAGATTCCATAGCCGGTATTGATTTACCTGGCGTGCTGAAATAGCGCTGATACTTACGGGAATTTCCTGCAGCGAAGCTTCCTTTTTTTCGGCCGTAACCACTACCTGGTCAAGTTGATCCGAGGCCTCTGCCAGGCGGATCGACAACTTAACTTCATTACCTATTCCAACCTGGAAATCTTTATTTACCAGCGCGTATCCATTGGCGTTTATTCTGAGCACATATTGTCCAGGGCCCAGTCCTGAGAAACGAAAATTCCCGGCAGAGTCTGTGACCACCTCAATATTTGTATTTAGAACTGTTAAAACTGCCCTGGCGATGGGTTGTTCATCCTGGTTGGTGACCTTACCCGAAACCGCATCTCCCGTCTGTGCTGAAGCCCCTAAAAGAATAAAAAAACAAATCAAAAGGCTGAGTAATCGCTTCTTCATGATGCAAAGATATTAGTCCAATGTGTTTATACCACGATTTTAAAGCAATAAGTTTGTGCCATAATTGGTTGTAAATTATTAACTTAATAGTGTTCCCGCAGGATAGTAGCCAATTTACAAGAATTTTAGATTGGCCTCTTTATTTTCAGCAGGATTTCCGTACCTTTGCAAACTCTTTAAAAGGAAGCTCATGAGCAACCGCCGGAACTATGATATAGCATTTGTGGGATTGAAACCGGGTATTCATGAGTTTGAATACGGGATTAGTGATAAGTTCTTTGCAGACTACCAGGAACAGGAGTTCAGAAACTGTATAGCCCAGGTTAAATTATCCCTGGATAAGAAAAACGGGTTCATGCTTCTGAAATTTGAAGTAGGTGGAAAACTGGAAGTGACCTGTGACCGATGTGGCAATGATTTGCCTTTAGAACTTTGGGATGAGTTCAACATTGTAGTAAAGATAGTTGACGATCCTGATGTAATGAATGAACAAGAAGAGGATCCTGATGTGTATTATATCTCAAAAAATGAGAGTCACCTGCGCATCGGAGATCTGATCTATGAATTTATAAACCTGGCTATTCCCATGCAACGCATGTGTTTACCGGAAGAGATGGGAGGACCGCATTGTAATAAAGAAGTTCTGGCCATGTTAAAGAAACTGGACGCCGAAAATAACAAACCCGAAAACCCATTGTGGAAAGGGCTTGAACAGTTCAAGGGTCTTGAGTAAACAGATTAAATAATATAGACATAAATTTTTGAATTATGCCTAATCCCAAAAGACGGCACTCCCAACAAAGAAGTGCCAAGAGAAGAACTCACTACAAAGCTGAGAAAGTAACGTTAAGCAAGGACAGTACAACAGGAGAAATCCATGTTCGTCACCGTGCACATGTAAGCGAAGGTAAATTGTATTACAGAGGAAAGGTGGTTGCGGAGAAATCTCCTATCAACTAACCATTCTTACAATTTAAATAGTAGCTTGCCGGAGATGAATATCGGGCTAGATATGATGGGCGGAGACTTTGCACCCCTTGAAGCGGTGAAAAGTGTTCAACTATATTTATCTGAAACCGCTTCTCCGGCAAATTTATTTTTGATTGGTGATGAGGCGCAGATAGCGCCTCTGCTGAGCGAGTACAATATCAATTCTGCCAAGGTTCGTGTTATACATGCCCCCCAGGTGATCGGAATGCATGAACATCCTACAAAGGCTCTTAAGGAAAAACAGCAGTCATCGATAGCTATCGGCTTTCATTTGTTGGCTAAGGGTTCAACGGATGCATTTATCAGCGCAGGTAATACCGGCGCTATGCTTGTTGGTGCGCTGTATAGTATTAAAACCATTCCGGGGGTACTTCGTCCCACTATCTCATCAATGATCCCAAAGGATAACGGCGGTGCTGGAATCCTTGTTGATGTTGGACTGAACGCTGATTGTAAACCTGAGCAACTGAATCAGTTTGCCATCCTCGGCTCCCTCTATTCACAGTATATTCTTGGTACCGATAACCCGCGGGTAGCACTTCTTAACGTCGGTGAAGAAGAAGGCAAAGGAAATATCCTTGCACAGGCCACCTATCCCCTTCTCAAAGCAAATAGAAAAATCAATTTCACCGGTAATATCGAAGGCAGAGATGTATTTCTTGACAAAGCAGATGTGATGGTTTGTGAAGGTTTTACCGGAAATGTGATATTGAAACTGGCCGAATCCATATATGATATTACCAAGCAGAAAAATATAGATCACGAATTCCTCGACCGGTTTAACTTCGAAAATTATGGTGGTACCCCTGTGCTGGGTGTCGCCAAACCGGTGATTATCGGGCACGGCATCTCTCATAACAAGGCATTCAACAATATGATCAAGCTTGCCCAAAAAATGATTGAAATAGATCTCACCGGGAAAATGAAGGAGAGTTTTCTTTCAGCCTAGATTACATTTCTATCAGCCTGGATTACATTTAAGGTATGAAAAAACTGGCTGGCTATATCCTGCAGTATACCCGGGAATTAAATACAACAGGCTTATTTCTGATCTCGGTGCTTACCGCATTTTTTATTTATCTTAATTATCAATACCATATTGAAGTATCCTTATTGCGATTGCACAATCCTGTTATTCGCTTTTTGGGATTCCTGGTCTTGTATCTGCTCATGTTTGGAGGCAGCTACCTTGTACTGGTCCAGATAAGGCAGCCATTATCCGCCACTCCCTTTTTCCTGGTTCTCATAATCCTTGCACCAGCCATCTATGCGTGGCGAATGTCTTCCAAATTAATCACATCCCAGCTAACCTGGTTTTTATCAGCACCCTGGGATAAATACTGGGCGCTGATTCTGAATCCACCTGTGAAATGCCTGATCATTCTTTTTATCATTTTCTTATTAAAAAAAAGAGGTGTTTATGGGGAATCAATAACAGGGCTCCAAAGAAAAAACATCTTAATCCGTCCTTTTCTGATCATGTTGATTTGTTTTATCCCGGTTGTCATTATCGCCGGGATTCAGCCGGATTTCAGAATGGCATATCCCAAAGCCACAAAAGTGAATTTTGTGGCTGATCATATCTCACAGCCATGGATAACCGCTTTAATCTTCGAAATCTCCTATGCCTTTGATTTTTTGATCGCAGAAGTTTTTTTTCGGGGATTTCTGGTGCTGGCATTTATACGTTATGCCGGCCCGGCCGCTATTCTCCCGATGGCCAGTTTTTACTGTGCCATACATTTCGGCAAACCTCTCATCGAATGTATCAGTTCTTTTTTTGGCGCGATCATGCTGGGAGCTATTTCTTATCGTACCGGTTCTGTTTTGGGTGGTCTCTTCCTTCATCTAGGATTAGGTTGGATGATGGAAGTCATTGGGTTTTTAATGCGTTTTTGAATGAATGATTTCAAGCTTAAGTTAATTCACTGAAAATGTGTGGAGGCCACCAATCAAAAAATAGGCAGATGATGCCCAGATGCAAACACTCTACTTATAATGAAACCGACATTGAAGAATGTGAAGACGATTTTCCCGCACAGCATATACAAGACGATGTTCATCGGTGATACGACGGCTCCAGTATCCCGAAAGATCCCCTTTTAGGGGTTCGGGTTTGCCGATCCCTTTAAATGGAGAACGAAGACAATCTTTAATGAGATCGTTGATGCGCACAAGTATTTTTTTATCCTGCTGTTGCCAATAAAGATAGTCTTCCCAGGCATGGGTTTGAAAAACCAGATCCATGGCTATTTTTCAATCAGTTTTCTCTTTCTCCCGCCACCATTGTCCATTTCTCTAACAGCCTCTGTTAAACGTTCGCGATTTGCTGTCGTAGTGGTGAGGTGCAAGGTTTCCTGGATCGAGT
The DNA here is from genome assembly GCF_035489435.1 of Flavitalea sp. Lineage (NCBI taxonomy): Bacteria > Pseudomonadati > Bacteroidota > Chitinophagia > Chitinophagales > Chitinophagaceae > Flavitalea > Flavitalea sp. Next base: position 26,795 of record NZ_DATHKG010000071.1, on the reverse strand, counting down.
TGTATTCTTCCAGGTCCATGACCACAACATTCTTTCCCTTGCTACGAGACACCACCACAATTTCACGGTCGTCATTGACTGCGTTGAGGTTTTCCGCCAAACGGTTGCGGAAATCCGAAAAGTTTATCACTTTCATTAGAAATTGTTTTAAGTACAAAATTACGTACAATTTTCTGTACATCCAATGAACATGCCAGATCTTCCGAAGATTATAAACCTAATTTCTGTCATATTAGGAATTAGCTTCCGGCGTACCGGAAGCTAATTACATAAAAAACTACAAACTCGTAAGCCGGATTTTGTTTCTAAACTATCATTTATCTGGCCCTGTCATTACTGAAAGGATCTTTCTGCCTACCCACCCAACCCTCCCGTACGTACGGGATCGTGCGAGCCGCACTCGAAGGCTGGTATACATGGCATTTCAGCGTGCAAGGTTTACCCATACCGGTTGTTACCAACCGGCATCGTGAGCTCTTACCTCACATTTTCACCCTTACCATTTTCATGGCGGTTATTTTCTGTGGTACTGGCTGTTTCCGTTTAACCGGAACCCGGCTCTTAACCGGTACATTGCCCTATGCTGTCCGGACTTTCCTCCCCCTTTTTACAGGGAGCGATAGCTCGGTTTGTAGTTTTAAATTGATACTGTTTTATATTAGTATTGAAAAGTTATCTCCGTTGCCCCATATCCATATTTGGGATGATAACGGTTGGTAAAAAATTTGACTTCTTTTTTCAATCGCAGGATTTCATGGATTTCATCCCGCAGTTTACCACTTCCAACTCCATGGATGGCTATCATTTCCCGCTGATGATGTATAATCGCCAGATCTAGATACTTTTCAAATTGACTTAGCTGGAGTGTCAGCATCTCAAAATTGTTCATGGTATCGGAGTCAGGATGCAGCTTTTCGATATGAAGATCTACTTCATACTTCGCAGGCTCCAGGTGTTGCTTTGCTTTCCCGGCATCATAAACTTTATACCCGGAACCCTTTAGCTTGTCGAGATCCAGCGTTTCAGTATACAATCTTCCCGGATATTCGTCAAACAACTTATAGCTGAAGGTAGCTTCGCCTTTTTGTTTCAATTCTTCGATACGCATAAACAATTGTTTCGGCTTCAATCTCAGTGAGGCTTCAAAATGTTCTGCTTTGTTTTTGTCTTCAGGGGTTAGTTCGAAATCAAAATGAAATGTCGGACTATCATTCAGATTATCAAAAGGTACATCGTGCAGATAAAAATCTTCAAAGGCGTGAATCAGGTTTTTAAGTTCAAAATCAGGTTTGCCAAAATAATTTATCCCATACGAAAACTTATAAACTCCATGAGTCCGGTTTACCAGGTGAACCTTCAGCTCGTCAACGACATCATCTCCGAAATCATCTGAACTAAGCACGGGTATAAAAGTTATCCAGACACCATCCACGACCTTTTCAGTAATCTTCTTCTTTTCTATTGGAACCTGGTCTATGAATTTTTTCTCTTTTTTTTCAGGAACCACTTTCTGTTCCATAAATCTCCTGAAATATGGGAAGTCCAACTGATCGGTATGTGCAGGGAACCTTACACCCCGTACATCAACCATCACCATCTTGTCGTTGATTATACCGGTCACTTCTCCTTCTTCATTACTGTGAAGCACTGTTACCTTGTCACCTATTTGAAATTTCACTGCTATGTTTTTTTTATCTTCAATTTCACGACCTTACCCGGCCGGCATTCAATGGCAAAGATACGACAGGATTACTCAGCAGCTGTTAATAGAGGTGGCCGGCCAATTTACTTTTCCGGTAACCGTACAGGAAATAAATAGTAAGCCCAAGAGCCATCCAGATAAAAAAGTAAACCCAGGATGTTGCTGGTATTTCTATCAACAGATATGCACAGGAAAGTACGCCAAGCACCGGGATGAGTGAGAAGTTTTTTATAAATGCAAGTACAGACATCACTATCGCCAGTAATACATAAATGAGGAAAAGAATTTCCTGCAGGCTGTCATTCCCTAATTTTTCAAAAGCATGCTGGATCCTTTCGCGTGACAGGATGAGGAATATGGCACACAACACGGGTATGATAAATTTCCCGTTAACATAAGGAAGTTTGAATGATCTCTGATCGCTGCTACCGAGCCTCGGCAGCATCAGGACACCGGCTGATACCAGTACAAAAGCAAACAAAGTGCCTATACTTGTGAGATCAGACATGAGGCTACTCTGCATAAACAAAGAAGGGACTGCCACAATAATTCCGGTCACGATGGTAGAAAAATAAGGGGTGTGATATTTTTTATGCACCCGGGAAAAAGCCTTTGGCAACAAACCATCACGGCTCATACTCATCCAGATCCTCGGCTGTCCCAATTGAAAAACAAGAAGCACACTGGTAGTAGCAACAACCGCACTGATAGAAACAAGATAGCTGATCCATTGTTTTCCAACCCGCTCAAACACAAATGCCAGCGGATCTGTAACATTCAATTCAGAGAAGTTTACCATTCCGGTAAGTACAAGGGCAATAAGGATATAAAGTACCGTGCAGATCAACAGCGAGTAAATCATCCCCCTTGGCAAATCACGCTGCGGATTTTTACACTCTTCTGCCGTGGTTGAAATGGCGTCAAAACCAATATAAGCATAGAACACGGCTGATACACCTTTCAAAACTCCTTCGATGCCATTAGGCATAAATGGACTCCAGTTGTGCGGGTTTACCGAAAATGCTCCCAGGATAATCACGAAAATGATTACGGCGATTTTAAACACCACCATTGCATTTGTGCTTTTTTTGCTTTCCCTTATTCCCACATAAGTAATGCAGGTGATCAGGCAAACAATCAGAAATGCAGGAAAATTTATGAAGACCCTGCTTCCGTTAATCAATGGGGCCTGCTCCCATGCGTTCCGTGCGAACTGCAATGAAGGAGTGAGTGTTTCTCCTTTGTCAAGCGCAGCCTGGGAAAGGTTGTATGCTGACCGGGCAGTAGTCGGATCTACAGTTAACCAGGCAGGAAGCGTGATATCGAAATTTGGAAATCCGTTTGCCTGGAACCACCTGGTGGCACCTTCCAGCAGGTTATTGAAATATCCACTCCAGGAAATTGCTACAACAATATTACCTATTGCATATTCAAGTATCAGTGCCCATCCAATGATCCAGGCAATCAATTCGCCAAAGGATACATACGCGTATGTGTAGGCGCTACCGGCTATTGGTACCCGGCTGGCAAATTCCGCATAACATAAGGCAGCAAACCCGCAGGTTACTGCTGTGATTACGAACAGCAACGATATACCGGGCCCTCCATTGAAAGCTGCTGAGCCGATGGTTGAAAACACACCCGCACCCACAACCGCAGCGATTCCCATGAATGTGAGATCGCGGACGTTCAATATCTTTTTAAGGCCGGTACTGCCCGCATGTCCGTCACTTATTCCCTCAGCTGCTTCTTTAACGATTTTATCTATTGATTTCTTCCGGAATAAGGATCTAGACATTGCAGCTGGTTTGTTTAAAGTTTAATTTATGCAAAATAGTCACTCAATAATCACGTTTGATAAGAAACTGCGCAAGTGCTTTTAGCGGCTCTTTACGTGACGATAATACAGCAATATCCTCAAGATGTTTATATGCGGATTTGATATACTGGTCTTTCAGACTGGATGCCCAGGTATCTACTCCTGCATTCCTGAAAATCTGTTGTACCCGGGCCACTTTATCAGGAACATCTGATTTCATCAGGTATTGCAATTCTTTTTTTTCATCCTTTCCTGCAATTTCCAGCGCTTTAATCAGTAAAAAGGTTTTTTTATTTGCGAGGATATCACCCCCAACCTGTTTGCCGAATTTTTCAGGGTCCCCAAAAGCATCCAGGTAATCATCCTGTATCTGAAAGGCAATTCCAAGATTTTTTCCAAACTCATAAAGATGTTGCTGATTTGCTTCTCCCGCTCCTCCAAGTATAGCTCCCATTTGCAATCCACCGGCAATTAATACAGATGTTTTCAGAGCAATCATATTAATATAAGTAGCCAGGTCAACACTCTCTATGGTTTCATATTCCATATCAAGCTGTTGACCTTCGCAAACCTCACGGGCAGTCTGGTTAAACAATCTGAGGATGCGATTAAGATAACGTGTCTGTATTTTATTGATATAATCATATGCAACAACCAGCATAACATCTCCGGCCAGTAAAGCTGTTGAAAAATTATATTTTTCATGCAGGGTCGGCATACCCCGGCGAAGTGGCGCTTTGTCCATAATATCGTCATGTACAAGCGAGAAATTGTGAAAGAGTTCAATAGCCGTTGCCACTTCGTAGGCATCGGGTATGATTTCGCCAAATAATTCATTACCCATCAGGCACATTGCCGGCCTTATGCGTTTGCCACTGACACTAAGAAAATATTCATTGGGTTCATATAAGGATGCTGGCGAGGTAGGAAAATGCCTGACATTGAACTTCTGCGAAAAAATCTCCGACAACTCTTGAAATGAATGCATACGCAAAAATACAGGTCAACCCTGACAGGTCAAAAGATCAATGCATAATTCGGGTTATCGAAGTATAATTTTAGCAGTTTAGACCTTGATATTATTGAGAATTATAATTTTGGCTTTTTAGACTTTGGAGTTGTTCCCTTTGTTTTATGTTTAGCAGCTTTTGGTTTCCCCGCATCTTTGTCAGCCTTGGGTTTGCCTGATTTATTTTTGTTTGATTTGCCTTTAAAAGGTTTGTCTCCTCTTTGACCAGATTTACTTTGACCGGATTTACTTTGTCCGGATTTACTTTGTCCGGATTCAAAATGGCCTTTGGCTTGCTTTCCACCAATTTCTTCCTGGCCGCCTTCTTTCTGACCACTTTCCTTATAAGAACTCGTATTTAAGTTACTGTCTTTGTGACCACCTTCTTTGTGACCACCTTCTTTGTTAGAAGTTTCTTTGTGACCGGCTGACTTTACATGATCAGTCTTGCGGTTTTCCGGCACCAGGTTCTCCATCCTCTGTCCTTTGTTCTCATCAGGAACAGATGAGCGGTTTTCGGGTATCCATACTTCGATTTCACCTTTCACTTCTTCCGCCCTGTCTGATGGCCTGGGTAACGGGGCGGGATGACTATGTTTCGTAACATGTTCCTTCTGTTGGTTTCTTCCAGATTTATCCTTTTCCCACTGTTTAACAGCTCCGCGTTTTTTTCCATCAGCCCTCTTACCTGCATATTTTTCAGTATCTGATAATCTCTCAATTTTGTGCCTGCTTTCAAGTGGGTCCTCACCTGCAGGAACTTCTAAGGCATCCGGATGAACCGGCTCTTTCTTCACCCCGGAAGATCCACTCTGGGCAAGTACCCACTCATAATCAAGCTGTCTCTTTGTAAGATTTGCAGCGACAATTTTGATTGTCACCTTATCCCCCATCCTGAACTTACGACCCGATCTTAAACCAACCAGGCAGTACTCACCTTCAATTTGCCGAAAATCATCATAGTCCTGCAAACTAGAAATACTCACAAGACCTTCACACTTATGCTGCACGGTCTCTACCCAAAATCCAAAAGAGGAAACACCACTGATTACACCTTCGAATTCTTCACCCAGGTAGTCCTGCATGTATTCAACCTGTTTGTATTTATTGGCCGCACGCTCTGCTTCCATTGCTGACCTTTCCTTATCGCTGCAATGTTTGCATTTCTGTTCAAGCTTCTTATCCGGTTGCGCCTTCTTGTCAAGCACATCCTGTAAAATGCGGTGAACAAGAACATCAGGATACCTTCTTATCGGGGATGTAAAATGACAGTAGTGTTCAAACCCAAGTCCGTAATGACCTATATTCTCTGTAGTATAGATTGCCTTGGCCATTGTGCGGATACCGAGTTGTTCCAAAACATGTTGTTCCGGTTTGCCTTTCACATCTTCCAGCATCTGGTTAAATGATTTCGAAATACCCTCAGGTGAAGTTATATCAAAAGTATGACCGTATTTTTTTGCGAAGGTGATAAACGGAGTCAGCTTCACCTCGTCGGGTGTATCATGAATCCGGTATGGGAAAGGCAGGTCCTGTTTGTCAATTTTTACTTTGCCTGCTACTTCGGCAACGGCACGATTGGCAAGCAGCATAAATTCTTCGATCAGCTGATGCGCTTCCTTACTTTCCTTTATCACTATACCGATGGGTTTGCCTTTTTCATCAAGTTTGAAACGAACCTCCTGTGATGAAAAATTAATGGCTCCTTTTTTAAAGCGTCTTTTCCGGTATTTCTGTGCCAGACCATTTAGTAAAAGGATCTGATCTTTATAAGGGCCATCTTCCTGTTCAATTATCTCCTGTGCTTCTTCATATGTAAAACGATGATTGGAATGTATCACAGTACGTCCAAACCATTGCGATTTTATTTCACCTTCTTCTGTTATCTCGAATACAGCAGAGAAAGTGAATTTATCTTCCCGGGGGCGAAGTGAACATAGCTCGTTGGATATACGCTCGGGAAGCATAGGTGAAACACGATCAGGAAGATAAACAGAAGTTGCACGATCATAAGCTTCCCTGTCAAGTTCGGTATCAGGTTCTACATAAAAGCTGACGTCGGCTATATGTACACCTATTTCATAATTGCCATTTTTTAAAACCTGGAACGAAATTGCATCATCAAAATCCTTTGCATCAACCGGGTCAATAGTAAAAGTCAGAACTTCCCTGAAATCCTTTCTTTTCTTAATTTCAGATGCAGGTAAGAGATCCGGGATCCTTTCGCTTTCTTCAATCACACTATCCGGGAACATTAATGGAAATCCATTTTCCATCAATATTTCCTTCATCGCCTGATCATTGACATCTGAAGCATCCATCACCTGGATCACTTCGCCTACAGGCTTCTTGCTTTTTTCCCATTCAACGATACGTACTATGGCCTGGTCACCATTGGCGGCATTGTTGAGTTTATTGAGTGGAATATAAATATCCGGTACAGGCTTGTCTGAATTCACGATAAAAAAAGCGAAGTTTTTGCTAAGCTCCACACGACCCATGAACTCCAATTGTTTTCGTTTAACCACTTCCGTTATCTCGCCCTGTTTGCGGCCTGAACGGGAATGGTCGCCTCTTACTTTTACTCTCACAATATCACCATGCATTGCTGTATTGAAATCGGTGGGACGAACCAGAATATCTTCCGGATTATTTTCAACTACAACAAATCCCATCCCAGACCTTGTAATGTCAAGTACACCTTTCAGCGTGTCAGGATGTGATGATTTTTTATTCTTATTTTTTGATTGCTTTCTGTTCATTAATTTTTGTTGTTTTTGGTATCAAAACCTTCAATGAAAGTAGTGATAATATTGTTAAATCGGGGGCCATCTTCAAAAAGGAAGCGGCTTTGAATGGGGATTACATAAAAAGGCAATTCCCTTAAGTGTTCTTTATATTTCGTTAACCTGACAGCATCTTTTTCAGTTGTTACAATAATTTTGTGCCCTGCCGCAATTTTATGAAAACGTTGCACAATTTCCTTCCAGTCATCAGTGCTGAATATATGATGATCGCTAAATAGTAGTTCATAATATGTGCCTGCATTTTCCCCCAGGTATTTTTTCAAAGGAGCCGGGTTGGCTATGCCCGAAACAAGTAGTACTTCCATTGACTCATTCATTGTAATTGGATCCCTGGTCAGAATATGATAAGGGTTGCCATATGCAATTTCCGTGAAAAAAATCTGCTGTTCGGTCTGAGGGTTGATCTCATCGACAATTTTCGTTTGTTCATGCCGGGTCAGATCCGGCCGGCATTTTGTTACAACGATGATATCGGCACGCTTATAACTATTTGGTTCATCGCGCAGGTTGCCGGTGGGTAAAAACCAGTCCCTTGTGAAAAGATGACTGAAATCTGTCAGGAGGATGTTTAATCCCGCTTTTACAGCCCTGTGCTGAAAAGCATCATCAAGAATAATCACGCCGGTATCAGGGCGGTCATGCAGGATTTGCGGAACAGCAACTAATCTCTCTTCTCCGACTGCTACTACAATCTCAGGGAATTTAAGATAGAACTGCATGGGTTCATCGCCAATTTCAAGGGCAGTTGAACCTGTACCTGCCATTGCATACCCTTTTGTTCTCCTCTTATACCCGCGGCTAAGAATCGCAGGTGGAACCTTCGTTATGAGTAACCTCACCAGGTACTCAACCATTGGTGATTTACCGGTTCCACCAGCAGAAAGATTGCCAACGCAGATCAACGGTTTATTGAAACCGGTTGACCGCAAAATGTTTTTGTCATACATCCTGTTTCGAAGCCAGATAATTAATCCATAAATCAGGGAAAAGGGAAATAATAAGATCCGAAGCGGTTTAAACAGTGGCGCATTAAAATTCATACAGGCGACTCGGAGTGATACAATAGTCTAAAGGTACGTCAAATTCATTGATGTCCTTTATTGCTTCGATAGCCTCAAAAAAGCTAAATCCTATCCTTATTATGTCTCTGCGGCATCGCATGAGATACCTGTCGTAATAACCTTTACCGTATCCTACCCTGAAGCCTTTGAGATCAAATGCAATTAAAGGAACAAAAACAAGGTCAAGCAAATTCGGAGGTACAATATTGTTGCCGATAGGTTCAAGAATATCATATTTGTTCTTGGCGAAAAGCCCATGTTCCTCCAATAGATGCGCCTCCATACTGATTATATCAGCATCTGCTTTTGGCCAGGCGATTTTTGCAAGAGGATGTTTTTTGAAGACCACTTGTTCACAGACAGCAACATTAAATTCCTTGCGGTTGATTAAAGGATAATATGATAAAAAAAATCTGATGTTTGAGAGATTGAATACTTCAAAACCCGACTTGATCTGACTTGTAAATGTTTCAATCTGACCAGGTTCTAGATCCAGTCTCTTTTGTAGATACTCACGGCGGACTGCAGATTTTACCATAAAATATTTTCAAGTTGCTCTTTGAGAACTTTTGCCTGGGTTGACACGAACTCAGGGTTGACATTTGCGGTAAACGGCACAGATCCTAAACGTGGAGTGTTGGTCCACCTGGCAATTTCGTTTTCGTAGCTGAGATATTGATCATTAAAAACCCATCCGAGGACAGGCAGTTTTTTTTCTTTTGCTAAGTATGCAGTAAGTAGTGAATGATTAATACTTCCTAAGTAGTTTCTGCTCACCAGTATAACCTTAGCACCCAGGGGTTGAACCAGGTCGGCTATAAACTCTGTGTCGTTTAAGGGAACCATTAAACCTCCCGCGCCTTCAACTATTAAGTTACGTTTTATTTCCGGAACAGAGTTACAAATTTTTTCAATTGATATCGTTTTTCCTTCTTCTCTTGCAGCGATATGAGGTGACGCAGGTTTATGCAATCTATAAAGTTCCGGGTGCACCCGTGCATGACCGTTATGAATGTGATTTTTCACCCATTCACTATCTGTTTCGCCCTCAAGCCCCGCCTGAACCGGCTTCCAGTAATCTGCAGCTAATGCTTCCGCTATGATAGCTGAAACAAGTGTTTTTCCTATACCTGTGCCAATGCCGGTTATAAAAAAGATTGCCATAATGATTGATGCTTAAACGATGCAATGCGCTGCAGATTATATGAAGCGGATTAAATCAGCCTTGCCTGTTTACAAAAATAGTGAAGATTGTTGTGCCGTATTTTCTGCTCGTAGAGAAATGAGGCGACTTTTCATATTCATTCCTGGGTGTATGTTCGAGAACAAACCAACCGCCAGGTTTTAATAATTGTTTATCAAAAACAATTAGCGGCAGATTGTCGATAGTTGCAAGAGCATATGGAGGACCGGCGAATATAAAGTCGAACTTTTCTGTGCACAGTTCCAAAAATTTAAAGACATCCATCCTGGTGACCTTTATCTGTGAAAGAGAAAGCTGTGTAGCCGTTTTCCTGATAAATTCAAACATGGCCTGGTCTTTTTCGACGGTGGTTATGTCCATGCAACCCCTGGATGCCATTTCGTAGCTGATGCTTCCTGTGCCCCCGAAGATATCAAGAACTTTGAGCGAAGAAATATCAAGGTTGTTTTCAATCACATTAAATAACCCTTCTTTGGCTACATCTGTGGTTGGCCGGGTATGCGGCATATTCGCCGGTGGACTGATTCTTCTTCCTCCGATATCTCCTCCTATTATACGCATAAAGCCATCCGTACAAGTGGTGAAAAATAATGTGATGGAAATTGTTTTAATATTCCAGCCGGATCAATGCCTGCCGGCAATGGATCCCAGGTTAAATATTGAAAATATTTATTCAGTTCGGTGTATAGGATAGAGTCTTCGTCAATAAGTCCTGAAATCTTCAACACTACATTTTCCTGATTAACATCATGTGCATTTAACACGGTAAGCAGGTAATAGCTTACATCTTCAGGCGTCTGGTAAGTAAAACTCTGAAGAATGAGCAATTCGCCGTCCCTGAATGCCCCGACAATAAATTTGTCTGCATAAAACATTACCCGGATCCTGACAAGATCAGCCGGGGAATCTTTTTCAATCTGGAAAAATGAAAGCTGGAGAGTATAATAATGCCAGTAACTGGATGAAGTAAATTTTTGCTGAAACAATTTATGTATATCAGGCGGGATGCGATAAACGTTGTAAACCGGAAGTATATCAATTTTTTCGCTCATCACCAGCCCCTTTTCTGCATCTCCAAACATGAGGTCCAGTACAGGCCGGTTAAGTTCAGATTGAAAATAGGTTTCAGGGACCAGCGTACTTTCAGGATAATGGTAAACCATTACCACTTTTGAAACATGGCTGTTCAGCATCAAATCTTCTTTCAACAATTCTTCCATGAGATCCCTTGAACTTTTATCAACGGTATCTTCAAAATTGTAATGCCTTACTCCAAGTAATTTCTGTTTGGGTTGGTTATACCAAACGCATCCAAGAAAGTTTCCAGACACTTCAAGCAGCAGAATACTTTGTTCCCATTCAGCCGGATTAATGTTTAAGGCAGTAATATCAAACGATGGTCTAATCATATCAGGATGCAATTTTACCAAGATTATCCGGAATTAATACACCCGGTTCAGACTTATGCCAACGCGACCCTGAAATTGAGGTATTGGAGGCTGAAGTTTAAATATGGATATGCTGGAACTTTTTATAAACGGGAATTTATGAAAGATATCGTCCAGAACCAGTTTGCCAACTTTTTCCAGTAAGGGTGTTGGCACTCTCATTCTTGCCATTACCAAATCAACTAATTCTACATAACTAATGGTATCTTCCAATGTGTCGAAGTTTGTTCCTCCATCATCGTATTCAACCTCCAGGTTCACTTCGAATTCGCCTCCAACCATCGGCTCGCCACTATACACCCCGTGAAATGCGTGCAGCTTTACCTGGTCAAGTTTTATAATTACCATTAATAATAAAGGTTTTTGAGGATCAATATGAATCGGCACTGACATCATGCCCTTTTGCAGACAGGTATCTTTCCGCATCTAACGCTGCCATACAACCGCTACCAGCGGCTGTTACAGCCTGCCGGTAAATCTTGTCCTGCACATCACCTGATGCGAACACCCCTTCGATATTTGTTTTTGTTGTTCCGGGTATCGTTTTAATATAACCGGCTTCATCCATATCAAGCCATTCCTTGAAAATTTCCGAATTAGGCTGGTGACCGATTGCGACAAAAAAGCCACTCACCGGGATAACCTGGGATTCGCCCGTTTTTATATTCTTCAGTTTAACCTTCTCTACTTTGGTTTCGCCGATCACCTCCTCTGTTTCTGAGTTCCAGTATATTTTGATGTTTGGCGTCTTCAGAACCCGCTCCTGCATGACTTTCGAGGCGCGCATTTCACCACGGCGAACTACCATATGAACAGTACTGCAAAGTTTGGAGAGGTATAATGCTTCTTCGGCAGCAGTATCACCCGCACCAACAATAGCCACTTCCTTTCCACGGAAGAAAAATCCATCACAGACTGCGCAGGCACTTACTCCGAAACCATTCAACCTTTCTTCACTTTCAAGTCCCAGCCATTTGGCAGATGCACCTGTTGCTATGATTACCGCTTCTGCTTCAAGTTCTTTTTCATCATCTATCCAGACTTTGAACGGAGATTTTGAGAAATCAACCCTGGTAGCTAAACCAAAACGTATATCTGCTCCCATTCTCTGTGCCTGCTTCTCGAAATCAATCATCATCTCAGGTCCCTGTACACCATCTTTATACCCGGGATAGTTTTCTACCTCGGTAGTAATAGTTAACTGGCCACCCGGTTGAATCCCTTGATACAGAACCGGTTTCATGTTAGCCCTTGCTGCATAAATTGCCGCTGTATACCCAGCAGGCCCGGATCCAATGATCAGACAATCTACTTTCTCTATATCCGAAGTTTTCATATCCTAACTGAAATTTATGAATGCTAATAAAAGTTTGCAAAGTTACGCATTTCCACCGGTGTGAACCAGGGTGAATGAATGATACACAATTTAATGATTGCAGTTTAGTTCAGCGCATGATGGTAGTGAGTGGGAATAAGTTGTTTACTTCGGTATCTTGATTGAGGCATATTGAACAGAATACCCACCAAAATATCCAAGGGCTCCACCATCCACATTGGTTAACACCTTTGTAGGAGAGGAAAATGGATTGCCGATGCTCGAATAACTATATTCAATCGTTCGCCAGAAATCATAAGTCGCCCGATCTATGTTGGTCATCTTCACCACAATAGCATCGCCTCGTTCAAAAAAAGAGTACTCTTCAAAATCTATCTTTTCATTCCGGTTGACTCCTTTTTCAATCTGCACTTTATAGCTTTCGCCATCAACTATCTTATCATCGAAAACAGAGTTGAGCCCTGGAAAGAAAGGCCCGCCATTGGTCGAAGTAAAATACCTTATATAATTACCTAAACCAGGTGGGTCGGTAGTTTGCCCATAAAGAATAACTTTTGATGTATCATCCTTCTTCTTTACTGTTTCCCAGCTTAGAGACTCGATTTTCTTCGTAAGAAAAGGTATTGTTGTCCTGGCATTGTACTCCTTGCCGCTGACTTTTACTTTCATGGTGTAGCTTTTACCCTGTTCTCCTTTAAACAAAGTGGCGATATCGGAAGAATCAACTGAATAGTAATAGAGCTTATAGGTGCCTGACAACGGCACCTCATATTCCTTTAGCCGATGGGTTTTAGCGCCATTTGAAATGGTGATTTCGGCACCCCTTACAAAAGAATTAACAAGCATGTCAATGGAGATTTCGCTGAAAAAGCTGAAGCTGTTTGAAAGCAATACCCTCGGATATTCACCAGCTTCAATAGTTGCTTCCACCACCAGTTCCGGTGTCGATTCATTTGGAACGAAATCAATTGGTTTCTCGCAGGAAATAAAAAACAGCGCGATCACGACGGCAAAAACGCGGGAAGTTAATAGCCTTTTTAGAATGGAGTTTGTCAATCGGCAAAATTTAGGAAACAAGTCGTTAAACCAAAAATAGCACAGATAGTTCAAAACAGATAGTTCAAAAAAAAACCCCGCAAGTGCGGGGCTAACATTCGAATCTAATACTATACAGATACTATACTAACCTAAATAAGCTTTTAAAGCGTTGCTATAACGGGCCTTTTGTAGGCGTTTGATCGCTCTTTCCTTGATCTGGCGGATACGCTCCTTTGTGAGATCATATTTTTGACCAATTTGCTCGATTGTTACACCATTTTCGCCATCAAGACCAAAATATGCATTTACAATCTCGGCTTCTCTTGGACTAAGTGATTTAAGCACCCGGCGGATTTCGTTACGAAGAGAATCCTTCATAACATCATCATCAGTATCATCTCCACCTTCCAGCAAATCGCCCATCGCTACATCTTCTGCTTCGTGTACCGGAGCATCAAGTGAGGTATGACGTGTGTTGCTTTGGAAAATATTGTTGATTTCCGTTTCGCTCATTTCAAGCAATTCAGCGAGTTCCTCGGTGCTTGGCTCTCTTTCATGTTCCTGTTCGAAAGCCATATAAGCCTTATTGGCCTTATTATATGTACCTATCTTGTTCTGGGGAAGACGAACCAATCTGCCTTGTTCGGCCAAAGCCTGAAGTATAGACTGACGGATCCACCACACAGCATAAGAGATAAATTTAAAACCTTTGGTTTCATCAAAACGCTGAGCTGCTTTGATCAGACCGAGATTACCTTCGTTAATAAGGTCACTAAGGGAAAGCCCCTGGTGTTGGTATTGTTTAGCCACAGAAACCACAAAACGTAAGTTCGCCTGTACTAATTTATCCAATGCTTTCTGGTCTCCCATCTTGATGCGCTGGGCAAGTACAGTTTCCTCTTCTGGAGTGATCATCGGGATCTTTGATATCTCCTGGAGGTACTTTTCTACTGCCTGCGAATCGCGATTTGTTATCTGTGTAGCTATTTTGAGCTGTCTCATATCTTAAAATAAATAAATTGACTAATCCGGATTTAGGGGGTACGGGATCAACAATTATTAGACACAATAAGTTCGTTGGACGTTGTAAAAAGGGTAAGTTAAAACTTTTTTTCCGCTCTGAACCGGAACAAATGTAATGTCTGACTTTTAGAATTCATAGTGTTTCTAAAAAAAAGAAACGGATTTAGGGTAAATACTTATAGTTAACTGCATGAGTCCCACCGGGTAATAAAAGGGCAATAAAAAGGTGCCGATTTTGAAATGCAAGCCCGTATTGCATTATAGCGCATAACCACAGAAATCTTACGGATAATGATGTACAGTCGTTAAAATTGTTAGTTAGGTAAACAAATAATACAGTTATTTATGTAAACAAGATTTCTTCCCCATCATGCCTGATCAGGAGTTCCTTTTGAGTTGAATTTTCTACGCGACCTACAATTGTGGCCTCAATGCCCAATTCCCTGGCAGTTTCGATCATTTTTTTCGCATCGGGTTCGCTTGTAAAAATCTCCAGCCTGTGGCCCATATTAAATACCTGGAACATCTCACGTTGATCTGAACCGGAAGCCTTCTGAATAATGTCAAATATCAAAGGTGGATCAAATAAATTGTCCTTTATCAGTCTCATTGGTCCCGGGAGATATTTAAGGCATTTAGTCTGTCCCCCTCCACTGCAATGAATAATGCCATGGATGGCACTAAACTGCTGATCCAGCAAAATTTTGAGCAGTGGTGCATAGGTCCTTGTGGGCGAAAGTAGCAGTTGGCCTATATTAAGATCCCCCGTAATTGATGCCGAACCGGGTGATGCCGAACCGGGTACCGGATCCGACATTTTGTGAGGTCCTATATAAGTTACAGCTGTAGAAAGGCTGTTTTCATAAGATTCCGGGTAATTTTCTGCATAAAATTTTGAAAGAACATCGTGCCTGGCACTGGTCAGGCCGTTGCTGCCCAGACCGCTGTTATATTGGCTTTCATATACAGTTTGACCCGAACTGGAAAAACCAACTATCACGTCACCTGCAGCAATCAGATCATTGGTAATCAATTTATTTTTTGGCCATCTGGCCATCATGGTTCCATTCACTGCTATTGTACGGACCAGGTCGCCGACATCCGCAGTTTCACCACCGAGGAAACGAATGTTGATGTCAAACTTCTTTAATTCATCAAAAAACTCCTGGGTTCCATTTATCACAGCTTCCAGGACCTCGCCGGGAATCGTCTTTTTATTCCTGTCAATCGTGGAAGAAAACAGGAAATTGTTATGAATACCAACACAAAGCAGGTCATCCAGATTCATGACAATGGCGTCCTGTGCTATGCCCTTCCATACAGATATATCCCCGGTTTCTTTCCAATACAGGTAGGCAAGAATGCTTTTTGTACCCGCCCCGTCAGCATGCATAAGGTTAACCCAATTGTCTTCACCGTCCAGGTAGTCTGGGTAAATTTTGCAAAACGCGTTTGGATACAAGCCTTTGTCGAGTTTCTCGGTCGCTTTATGAACTTCCTCCTTCTGCGCAGAGACGCCGCGCTGGTGATAAAGACTCATTGTTGATTTTTAATTCGCGCAAAAGTAACCATGATTTTGTTTATTCTGAGTTCTGAAAGGGCTAATAATGATGTGTTGTAGTATTAATAACGCAAATCATGTTTACTTTTGCGGATTATTTAAAGGAACCATTCGAAAATATGCAGGTTTACAGAGATACCGGGAAATTACCGGATTTCAGAAATGGAGTTGTTACAATAGGCACCTTTGATGGGGTGCACACTGGCCACCGGCAGATAATAGCCCAGTTAAAAGAGGAAGCGAAAGAGATTAAGGGTGAAACGGTAATTATTACCTTTCATCCACATCCCCGCAGGGTGGTGGGCGATGCTTCAAAATCGGTTCAATTACTCAATACGATTGAGGAAAAGACAGCATTGCTGGCCGAAGCAGGTATTGATCATCTTGTGATCTGCCCTTTTACAGAACGATTTTCCCAACTCACTGCTGAAGAATATATTACCGAATTTCTGCTCAGGAAATTCAGGCCGCATACGATAGTTATCGGTTATGATCACCGATTTGGCCAGGGCCGGAAGGGTGATTACAAATTACTTGAAGATTTCAGCGACAAGCATGGTTTCAGATTAAAAGAGATCCCGGCTCATATTATTAAAGAGAGCACTGTAAGTTCTACACATATAAGAAATGCTCTTCTTGCCGGCGATGCAGGTACGGCCTCCGAGTTGCTCGGCTATGATTACTTTTTCCAGGGCAAAGTGATAGAAGGCAACAAACTGGGCCGCACCCTGGGTTATCCCACAGCAAACCTGGATGTAGAAAACCCCGAAAAACTGATCCCGGGGAATGGCGTTTATGCTGTTAACGCCCGGTTGGAAGATCATGTAGGTACTATTGCCGGTAAGTCATTTGAACTGCCTGCCGGTTTTATCGATAAAATGCATCACGGCATGATGAATATTGGTGTGAGACCTACTATTGATCAATCGGCCAGGCGAACCATAGAGATCAATCTTTTCAATTTCAATGAGGACATATATGGCCGGATCCTTACAGTTTACGTTAAGAAATTTCTAAGGCATGAATTAAAGTTCCCCGGACTTGATGCTCTTAAACAACAACTTGCCAAAGATAAGCAGGATGCCCTGGATGCTACACAGCGCGCCTAGCCAGGACAAAACTAACTCATCATCGTCACCACTAATTCATCATCTTCACCACCATTTCTTTGAGCAATGAAGCATCGCTGGTTCCTGTATCATTTACGCCAACACTGCGGAGATTATAATGATGTAACAAAATGAGAGCATTTTCTGTTCCATTGAATCCATAATTTTTTGCAGTAAGCATATAGTCTTTGACAAAAAATGCATTGACTCCGATGTTTGCTGCCACCTGCTTTTCGTCATTGGATTGCTGGCCGAAAATCATATATGTTTTACTGAATAAATTATACAAGGTTGGTAAGATCAGCTGAATGGGTGCAGCTTTGGGATTTGCCTCAAAATAACTGATGATTTGAATAGCTTTCGAAAGATTCTTTTTGGCAAGAGCGGCCTGCAATTCAAAAGAATTATATTCTTTGCTGATACCAACATAGGTTTCTATATCATCTTCTGATATGGCCCGCCGATCGCCAAGGTTAACCAGCATTTTATTGATCTCGTTTTCAATCCGGCTCAAATCATTGCCAATATGATCAATTAAAAGGGCAAGTGCTTTGGGGGCGATCGAATACCCTTTAGTCCGGACAAGCTCACTGGTCCATTCAGGCAGCTGGTTTTCGTACATTTTCTTTGTACTCACAATCTCACCCTTGTCTTTGATCATCTTTGCAAGCGCAGTCCTGCCGTCGAGTTTTTTTTCTTTGTGAGATATGATAAATACAGTGGATGAAAGTGGTTTATCAACATATTGTGATAACTTATCAAGATCACGCATCTGCTGGGCCTCTTTTAATATCACAACCTGGCGGTCGGCAAACATAGGATAGCGCCTTGAGGCATTAATGATATCAACCCAGTTTGCATCTTTTCCATAAAATATGGTCAGATTAAAGGAAGCTTCAGATTCTGTAAGGATTTTTGTTTCCGCATAGTCTGTAAGCAAATCGATAAAATAGCTCTCTTCTCCTTCAAATAAATAGACCGGTTTAAAGTTTTTCTTTTTCCATTCATTGATTATTTTGTCTGTATTCATCGCGAATTTGAATTAAAAAAATGGTAATTATAATCACCATTTCAAAAAAAATAATTTTTAAAGTTTTTGGCAAATTCAAGCCCTTAAAGCGTTTCAGGCGAAATTAGCATTTCAGCAAAGATCTGAAATAAAACTGGCATGGTTTTGGACCAATCGATATCCGTAACCCGGTTCAGGGAACCAAAACCGGATTCTAAACATTAGAAATATAAACATACACAATTATGAGCACAACAAATTATCCATCAGCCACCCCACCAAATGAAACGCCGAAACGTGATTCAAAAAACTTAATTATAGGTTTACTCGCAGTAGGTATTCTTGGTACATGGGGTTATTTTCTTTGGGACAAAAATCAGTCTGACCAGCAAATAACTCAACTTCAGACTCAGTATGTTGCTGTTGATTCCAGCAAAACTGAAATAGAAAAAAGTTATGGCGCTGCTGTTAGCCGTCTTGATTCATTGACCGGATACAACAATGAACTGGAAGGCAAACTGACTGAAAAAAATTCAGAAATTAAAAATCTCAGAGGCCGTATTGATGGTATCCTGAGAAAGCAAAGGCTTACTGAAAAAGAAAAGAAAGAAGCCCAGTCTTTAATCAATGAGCTGAACGAAAAGATCAGCAACATGGAGCAGGAAGTTGCACGTCTTACAGCTGAAAATGGTGAGTTAAATCAAAAGAACACCACACTTACAACTGAAAAAGAAGCAGTAACCCAGGAGCTAGTTACTACCACTGCAGTTAAAACTGAACTGGAAGGTAAAGTTGATGTTGCTTCTACACTGAACGCTTATGCTATTTCAATTACTCCGGTAGATGAAAGAAAAAGCGGTAAAGAAAAAGTAACTGCAAAAGCTAAGAAAGTTGACAAACTGGTAATTGCATTCGATGTTGACAACCGTATCGTTGCAACTGGTCCAACTGAAGTTTATGTTAGCATCACTGGTCCGGATGGTCAGCCAATCGCGGTTGAAGCTTTAGGTTCAGGTAAATTTACAACCCGTGAAGAAGGTGAAAAACTCTTCACAACTAAAGTACCTGTAGATTTCGAAGCTGGTAAGAAAAAGCACGTTGAATTTGCCTGGAAGCAAAACAGCGATTTCAAAACCGGTGATTACAAAATTGAAATCTACCACAATGGTTTTAAAATCGGCGAAGGTATAAGAACTCTTAAGAAAGGCGGGATTTTTGGATAGTCTTTAATTAGTAAATTATATTTAAAAGGGTCATCTCGTAGAGATGGCCCTTTTTCTTAGTTCTTAGTTATGAGTTATGAGTTATGAGTAAGTTATTAAGTTATGAGAGTAGTTATGAGTGAATGGATAATCACTCATAACTACTAAACTCCTAACTCACTCATAACTCATCACTCATAACTCATAACTCCTCATAACAGTGCTCTAACCGAAGCTCTTCCCACGTGTATCGTTCTTGATTCGCCCGGCTTCCGTCCTTCGTATTGTATATTTATCTCGAGGTTGTTTGAGAGCCTTTTAGTGAGTTCCAGGTTCCATAAAAAATTCTTTCCCGGTAACAATCCATCAAGCATAATATATGCTGCCGGGCTGTTTGTAGCATTGGACGGGTCCTTGGAGTTAAAGAGGATCTTGTTATATGTAAACTTCGTTTGGATAGATGTACTCTGAAGAATATTATATTTTACCTCGCTGTTCAATGCATTTGAAAAAGACTTCTCTTCACCTACCTCCTGGTTTCTTTTATCACTAAACCTGTAACCGACAATCACTCGCAGGTTGGCACCTTTTGTAAAAGTTAACCTGGGCTCCAGCGAATACTGATCAATTTTATAATTCCTGCTGCCAAACTTCTCGTTTGTCGTTATCAACTGGTTAAGCCCTTGCTGGCCGGTTACATCGAACAATAAGCTACGGGTAAGATTCACCCTTCCCTTCATGGTCCAGTTATTCAGTTGACGGCTCTCATAGCCATAGGTAAGCAATGCTTTGGCTGAAGTAACCGCATTGTTAATATCAAACCCCCATTTTGAGCTGAAACGATTGAAAGAAAATGAGTTTATATATGATGAGTTCAATGTAATCAGTGAGCTGTCATTGAGCGGAGCTCTAAATGGATTAAATTCAACGAGACCAGTTGCGACTTCTTTTTTATTGATCTGAAGTGATGACTGCAAGTTGATCCTGGCAATAAACCTTGCAAATGAACCTGATTTTGACTGGTTGATTACCGCACGGGGATTAAGGGATACACTATAATTGAAAGTGTTATAGCTGGCTTTTATGAAATCGTTTGAAGGCGTAAATATCCTGATAAATTTTGCCTGGTCCTGGAAAAGTGCAATCTCAAATTCGTTGAGTTGTTGCACACCATCCTGGTTATAGTCAATCCAGGTAAACTCCCCTTGTCCTGCAGGTACTTCGAGATATGCAAAATCCCTTTTCTGCTCCTGCCCTGCCCCAAGTTCGTATAACAGGTTACCAGTAACTAATCCCTTCCATTCGTTTACCTGGTATTCAGCCCGGCCGAGAAGGCTATTGTCGGGTTTCTGTGTAGTTATTTTGCTGTTTAAGATAGTGAGCTTGCGATAAGTACCAGTAAATCTGAATTGATGCCTTTCATTTTTTAACAGCTCCGCGGTAACATTCACATTGTGACTCTTGTCTGAACGGGAAAGATTTCCCTGGTAAGGATAGGCATCAGTTCTTGTAAAATAAGTAATACCCCATCGGTTCGGATTAACCTGCGATGATTTGATAGCGGTCTTAAAAGTCTGGAATGAGAAACTCTGTGCAATAACCGTGTCGGTATTTTTATTCCGGATCTCATTGTGTTCAATAGCATAATTAAATTCGACAACGTAATTCCTTAGTTTTGGAAACTGCCTGGAAACATCAATCACCGGTCGCAGAAAATACCCCTGGTTTAACCTGGAGTTTATGTTTGACAGGTTAAACACATTGTTGAACTTCCATCCTTTTATATTTTGAGTATGATATATACTGTTGCGGAAGCCTGTGAATTCCTTTCCCCTGTTATAGGTTGTAAACTGGTATTTTACTGTATTACCTTTAGCATCCATAAGGGCAGTCGCTGCATTTACAATTGTTTCATCAGAAGGAGTAACCACCAGCGGAAGTCCCCAATCCCGGGTGAACTCAACATTTCTCAGGCGTTCCAGCGGTTTGAACCTTGAATCAACATATTCATATCCGAGATCAGTTTGTAATCGCAGCCCGGCTGCGCCATTGAAAGGTTTGGTGTTGCGCAAGGTTATCCGGGTCGCATACCCCTGGTCGTTAGCCTTGTCTTTTGATGAAAAACCATTCACATCATAAATACTCATTGCAAACTCAGAGGTAACAACTGTATTTTTCGAAACATTATAATCAACGCCAAGACTAAATACCTGCTGCTTTTTTGGTGTTACAAGAAAAACAGCCGGAAGAAAATTACCCTGTCTTACACCGTTGACTGGTTCTATCCACCGGTATACCTTACCATTTGCCCCATTAAAATCCGGTATATAGTCGCCATTGCCTGCCCCTACATCAATGAACGAAAGCTGGTAGCGGGCACTGTCAGGGTTGCCTGAGAATACGAAGATAGAATCATGAAGAGAGCCGTTTGCGAACACAGTGTCGACTTTTTTATACATGATGCTTCCTGCAACGAAAGTGTCTAAAACTGCACTCGGATAAAAGGCCTTGTTTATGCTATCACCAAGTACATTAAGGAAAGTTTTCTGGGGACCATCGATGGTTTGATTTATAGGAGAACTCTTTGCATCGGAGTTACTGAAGGCGCTAACTTTTAACTTAACCTTGTTACTGAAATTGGTTTCATTATATGCATAAAGATTCGCATTCAAATAATTGCGGTCTGAGTATTCAAACTCCACTTGTATCCGCTTATCCTTTGTGATCATGTTCCTGGGAGTGAAAGTAATTTCTGCCGTGTTATAATTGATAACATAATCCTGGTCTTCCCCACGCTGCATCAATACCCCATCAATAAATACTCTTTCTGTATTTGCCAGTATCACAAAGAAGAACTCATTATTTGCACCCTGTAAACGATATGGACCCTGGTTGCCTTCGAGTGCAGGGAGAATATTCCGGGTAAACTTACCCTTCGCTATAGAGCCGCTAACCATCGTTTTGTTATCAACCAGGCTGCTGATTTTAGTGGTGGTTTCAAAGGCAATTCCTTGCAGTCGCTTATAAAAAGTCAGGAAATAAGATTCATTCTGTCTTATATCGATATCGCCCAAACTTAAGGACCATGTTCTTTTTTTAAACTGAAGGAAGATGCGGTCGAATTCATTTAACTGCTGCGTGGTACCATCGGGTTGGATGGGTATATTGTTGTCCGTGATGGCGGCTACAATTTCAATACTGTCTGCAAGGTATCCGCTGAGTTGAAGATTAAGATTAGAAGTAACAACTGCATCCTGGCTGTTGCCAAAAGAGATTCCGCGGCCGAAGCTTCCGTTATAATTGATATTGCCAAAATCAAAAAAGTTTTCAGCCTGACCGATACCTGCATAGTTTGGCACATAGGTTTGACCGATGAAGTTATTCATCACGCTGTCATAAGTCATGCTTTTGGTAATCGCGTTCATTTTGCCTGGGAATACACGGTAAATCACCAGTACAGAGTCAAAGGCGGGACGATTTTTAAAAACGACATAACTATTTACGAAATCTGTTTTGTATAATGAATCAGCGACGGCCAGAATTGAAACTGTATTGGGAACGAGACTGAGCGTATCCAGGTGCAGTGTGTCAGATTTAACCGGTACCCATTTCTTCCGGAGATTTGATATTTGACCAGCGCGTGCCGGCTCCTGGGCAAAAACAGCTGCATGAGCGGTGCAAAATAGCAGGCACAGTATCAGGATCTTCCCGATCAACTGGTTAGTTTTTGTTCTATTTAAATGTACGATCAATGGTTATTCAGCTGGAAACTAACTAACGGTGAATCTTTTTGATTGTTGTTGATTTTCACCCGCTTAGTAATTATTTTACTTATCGGTAAGTAATTAAAGTTAGAATTATTTTGAATGCGGTATTAAGATTCATTTTCAACGGTTTGCAGCAGTTTCATGATAAAAACTGTCAACCGTTTATGAAGACCCTGACACTTATTTTCATTGTTGCCTCAACAGCACTCACAGGTTGCGTTCACCAGGGGTATTTTTTGAGTCCCTTCCAGGCAAATAATCAACCTTATAAAGCTATACCGATGGTGTCCGACTCGGTCCACAGGTCAGTTTACGCAGCGACCGGGATATCTATCGGTAGCGCAAACCAGAGCCTGAGTGATGTTGTGTTTACTTTTCAGGGCTCAGTTCACCAGGCACATACTTTCGAAAATGTGCAGGTTTTTTATGGGGGAACCGGCGTGATCGGCAATTACTTTTTACAGGACTATTACAGTTATAACTTCCAGGGCAGTACAAATCCAAACGTCCCGATTACCAGCCGCGGTAACCGGTATTTTGCAGGATTAGGCGCATTTGGCGGAGCTAATATTGTGATCCCGTTTGCTACCGGAAGTGAATGGAGGGTGTTAGGTATAGAAACGAATTTTCAGCGGGAATTTGGCGATTATCAAGCATTAAGACTGAAATTGCCTGATTCATCAGCCCAGGCAATTACCAGAGATAAGTATTTTCATACCATTGGTTTCACTACCAATGTCATTAAAAAGTTTCGGAAATCGGGAAACAGCTTCGGGTACAAGTGCGGTTTCTATATTGGCACAAGCCGAACACAGAGGCTTGACAATTATTATGGAACTAATCTCCTGCCGATGTATATATCTAATACGCTACACTTAACCCGTGAACGGGTAACTGGTTTTGTCCAGATTAATGCCGGTTCCTATGCACTGAATTTCCAAACCGGCATTAATGTGAAGTTATAGCTTAGGCCATTTGTAACTTTCCGGCCTTTTTGTTTTCCAGGAACTCATCAAAGGTCATTAGTTTATCAACAACCCCCTTAGGTGTAAGTTCGATAATCCGGTTTGCGACGGTTTGCAGGAAGGTATGGTCATGAGAGCTGATCAATACAATTCCCTTAAAGTTTTCCATGCTTTCATTGAAAGCCTGGATAGATTCAAGGTCAAGGTGATTGGTTGGCTCATCAAGTATCACCAGGTTAGGATCCTGGAGCATCATGCGGCTGATCATACATCTCACTTTTTCACCCCCGCTCAGTACGGATGTTTTTTTCAGAACCTCGTCACCACTGAATAACATCTTTCCCAGAAATCCACGCAGGAAAGGCTCGTCCACATCTGTTACATGCGGTGGCACGTATTGACGCAGCCAGTCCATCAGGTTAAGGTCCGACTGGAAATACTGGGTATTGTCATTTGGCAAATAGGCTTTTGAAACGGTAGTACCCCATTCAAATTTTCCTTTATCCGGCGTAACATTCCCATTTATTATTTCAAAAAAAGCCGTGATAGCCATCTGGTCATCGGCAACAATTGCGATCTTATCGCCCTTGTTTACGGAAAAGCTGATATTGTCAAAAAGGACGCGTCCATCAAAAGACTTGGAAAGTTTTTCAACATTCAGGATCTGATTTCCGACATCTCTCAATTGCTTAAATATGATTCCCGGGTATTTCCTGTTGGAAGGAGTTATGTCTTCAAAAACGAGTTTATCAAGGGCTTTTTTACGGGAAGTTGCCTGTTTGGATTTGGAAGCATTCGCACTGAAACGGGCGATAAATTCCATAAGATCCTTTTTCTTTTCTTCCGTCTTTTTATTCTTATCTGTCGCCTGTCTTGCGGCCAACTGGCTGCTTTCGTACCAGAATGTATAGTTACCCGTATAGATCTTTATTTTTTGACGATCCACATCTGCAACATGTGTACAAACTGAATCAAGAAAGTGACGATCGTGAGAAACCACGATCACAATATTCTCATAATCAGCCAGGAAGTTTTCCAGCCAGGATATAGTAACTACATCAAGGTTATTGGTAGGCTCATCCAGGATCAGGATATCCGGGTTACCAAAAAGCGCCTGCGCCAGTAGCACCCGCACCTTCATAGCTCCGTTCAGATCCTTCATCAGCTGGGAATGGATTTCTTCTTTTACGCCCAGTTCACTCAACAGGCTTGCCGCATCGCTTTCCGCGGTGTATCCATTCATTTCGCCAAACTCACCTTCGAGTTCTCCGGCACGCATTCCGTCTTCTTCCGTAAAATCAGCTTTTGCATAGATGGCATCGCGCTCGTGCATCACAGTCCACAGTTTTTTATGACCCATAAGAACCGTGTTCAAAACTGTATAGTCATCAAACGCAAACTGGTTCTGGTTAAGAACCGCCATTCTTTCACCGGGAGTTATATCTACAGTGCCCTTATTCGGTTCAATCTCACCGGATAAGATCTTTAAAAAAGTTGACTTACCCGCGCCATTTGCGCCGATTACACCATAACAATTGCCTTTGTGAAAAGAAAGGTTTACTTCATCAAACAACACTCTTTTTCCAAAAGAAAGTGTGATATTATTCGCTGCGATCATCTACTACTGAATTTTGACCGGCAAAGGTACGAATTTCGAGGATTTGCTCCCAGAGTTTATTCCTATCCCAACAAGGAGATGTTGAAAAATGTGGGTCTGAAGTTTGATTTAGCTTCTGTTAATCCGGCTTGCCGGGCAGTGTATGCTACCTGGAAAGCAGTTTGCAACCAGGGAGCCGGGATAAGAAAATTTGAAACTCTGAAACTGATCGTATATTTTAGCACTGGATATCACGCATTAGCAACTGAGGTAAATAGATTTATGCTTTCTGAAACTGAATTAGAAAATGTTTTCGCCTGGAGACCCTATCGTACAGACTGGCCCCTGAATATCTTAAATGATCAGACTATTCTTTCCCACTTTGGACCACTGATAAAAGACATGATCAATAATAAGGTCTTCGAATGCACGCAAACTCAGGCCGGTGATCTTACAAATTATCTCGAATTTCTATGTTATCCTTCAACTGTAAATGATAATGGGTCCGATCAGTCAGGCATCCTGGTTTGTATCAGTCTCTGCGCGCCGGTGGTAGCATATTGTGAAACAGTATTTAAAAAAGATAAGAAGTCTTTTGCTTATGCATTCCCCGATCCGGCACATGTAAGTATTGTCGGGCACCCTAATCTAAAGCCCATCGAAAAGGAACTGAAGTCTATTTTGAAAAAATATGACTTACAGATTATTTCTAATGAGTACGCGACCCAGGTATTGCCAGCCCGAATGGCTGACAAACTGGACTCTCTCAACTTCGGAAATAAGATGCTGCATGGCATCTTTCAATGGAAAGAATAGACTTATTCGTGGTAGGAATTGATTTATTCGTGGTAAGAACAGATTTATTCGCTGATGCCTTCCAAAGCAAAAATAAAAGCCAGTTCCAGGGCTCTTTCTTTCAGATAGTCGAAACGGCCTGAAGCGCCTCCATGTCCATAAGCCATATTTATTTTGAACAGCAGTTTCTGATTACCAGTTTTCATTGACCTTAACCTCGCAACCCATTTTGCCGGTTCGAAATACTGCACCTGTGAGTCGTAAAGGCCGGTGGTTACCAGCATGTTTGGATACTCCTTCTTTTCTATATTGTCGTAGGGAGAATAAGATTTCATGTAATGAT
>NZ_DATHKG010000070.1:0-9827 GCF_035489435.1 Flavitalea sp. | reverse complement strand
ACAGGCATACCGTTTACAACTGGAAAAGGGACGCATTACCATTACCGCCAATGCAGGTCCGGGTTTGTTTTACGGCGTGCAGACACTTATCCAATTACTGCAACCAGGGAACGGTAAAGCCTGGTTTTCCGGAGGTCGGATTACCGACTGGCCTGATATGGACCTGCGCATGATCTACTGGGATGATGCACATCACCTGGAGCGACTAGACGCCATGAAACGTGCTATCCTTCAGGCAAGCTATTACAAGATCAATGCATTCACGCTGAAGCTGGAGGGACATTTTCAATTCACCGGGGCAAAACCGATAGTTGAGCCATATGCATACACACCTGCGGAATTTCAGGAGCTCACCGATTACGCGAAGGCGCACTACGTGGAGCTGGTGCCCTACATTGATGCCCCTGCCCACATTTCATTTATTCTAAAACATCCTGAATATAAGAGCCTGAGGGCATTTCCCAATTCGAACTATGATCTCAGTGTCGTTGATCCTAAAGCCGATGAATTACTGCTGGGCATGGTTGATGAGCTCATAAATGCGAATAAGGGAGGCAAATACTTTTTTCTCTCTACAGATGAAGCTTATTATGTGGGCAAGTCGGATAGGGACAAAAGCCGTGCAGCTGCATTGGGAGGCAATGGAAGATTATTAGCGGAATACATAACAAGGATATCCAATAAAATTCACGAAAAAGGAAGAAAGGTGATCATCTGGGGAGAATATCCGCTCCTGCCTGAGGATGTTACTTTCCTGCCTTCTCATTTGATAAATGGCATTAACGGTAACAGTAAAGATTATGGTTCCCGGTTCAAAGAACACGGCATCCGTCACCTTGTATTTACTTCAGCCCAGGGGGTGGAGCCTTTATTTCCAAATTATTACCGGCTACCCAAAAAATCTGCCGGTACAGGATCTTTGCCTCTTACAGACGATGAACTCCAGCAGGGTGAGATGGCTAAAGGTCGGGTAAGCGAAGTGATTAATACAATAACCACCCAAATAGAAGCAGGCAAATCTGACTTCATGGGCGTTATTGTATGCGGATGGGCGGATGCAGGCTCAAATCCTGAAACATTCTGGCTTGGCTATGCCACAGGAAATGCAGCAGCCTGGAATATCAATGCCGTAAACCCACAGGACCTCACCAATCGTTTTTACAATTCTTTTTATGGTGCCAATGCAATCCTGATGGATAAGGTGTATCAATTGCTGAGTACACAGGCTGAGTTTTGGGAAAAAAGCTGGGACTGGGCACAATCAAATAACCGCACACCTATTGTTGGTTATTCCGCTGCTATCTTCGATACACCAAGGCCCGCCAAGGATCAGGTTTTGCCTTTATTGCCTCTTCCTTCCGCTACTGATCTCTCCTTTAACAGCGACTGGAACAATACCAATAAAGAAAGACTGCAGCTTGCAGAGAAATTTCTAAAAGAGAATAACGAGTTGATGCTCTTGTTGCAAAAAAATCTGAACACTGTTCAATATCAGCAATATCATCTGCAGGTGCTTTATTCTGTGGCAAAACTTTGCAGGCAGAATCTGGAGATGCTGCTTGATCTGAAAAAGATCAATGAGCTGCTCAGGCTTTCCGCTGCAACAGCATCCGGCAATCCGGTAGTAGCTGTCTCGTTGATTGACCATGCCCTGGAACTCGCAGGGAAAATTAACAAAGAAAGAAATGAAACGCTCAACTCCCTTACGGCTATATGGTACCAGGATTGGTTGCCACGCGTTGCTGAAGCAAATGGCCGAAAATATGTTGACCAGGTAGATGATGTAAAAGATCATCCACCGGTAAGAACTGTGGATATGACTTATTTAATTTACCGTCAGCTCCATTATCCATTGGTTAAATGGGCGCAGGATCTACTTGCCGCAAGGAACGGGTTTGCTAAAAAGAATAATTTATCTGAAAGAACTGATATCAATAATTGAAAAATCAATATTGAAGTAATAAACTTTAATTGCCGCATTTATCTTTTATAAAATGAGTGAAGATAATCATCTGAATAAACGTCCGTTTCAATTGGAAGACATATACGACCTGGCAGGTTTGAGCGGTCCGAAGCTCTCACCTAAAAACAGTCACGTAGTATGCACGATCTCTTTAACTGATAAAAATGAAAACAGTACAAAAAATCATATTGCATTAATCAGGATAGAAGACAAGGAAATCCGGTACCTGGCTAAAGGTTCTTCGCCGGAATGGAACCCCGCCGGATCGCAGATCGCTTATGAAGCGGAGGAAAATGGTAAGGAAGGTATCTGGATCTATGATCTGCACTCCGATACCAGTAGATTCCTGGTGCGGGTTTATTATTCCAACTATTTCATAGATCATTATGAGAGAAAGAATTTTGCCTGGGCTCCTGATGGAAACAGCATTGCATATGTAGGCACGATGCCATTTGCCGAAACAGATATAGAAACAAAAGAAGTCAGAGAGATCAACTCGCTGTTATATAAAACGAAAGGAGGCAGGGGGCGTTCTTTTTTTGCTGATAAATCTCTGACGCATATCTGGACAATTCCTGTGGCAGGCGGTGAACCGCAATTGATGACAAACGATATTTACAATGAACATTCGATATCCTGGTCACCGGATGGTTCACAGATAGCTTTTATAAGTAACCGCTCTGCCGATCCTGATGATAACCAATGCAATGATTTATGGACCTTAGAGATAAAGACCGGACAAATAACCAGGTTAACCAATGACAATGGAACAGCTTTCCAGCCTTGCTGGTCACCTGATGGAAATTGGATTGCTTATCTCGGTATTTCAGGCAAGGTCAGTACGAATGACAGCCCTGCAGAGGATACCCATTTGTATATTGTTGACATGTTATCCTGTAAATCACGCGACCTTACAAAATCGTTTGACAGAAGGATTGAAAATTTATCATGGAACAGAGATACAGGCTTTATTTATTTCACTTCTGGCAATCATGGAACAACAAAATTATATCGTTCCTCTGTACCTGAAGGTAATATTGAGCCGATGATAGCCGGCGATATTAGTTTACTGGAATATGATGTCAATAAAGATGCTGTGGCATATACGGCAACAACGATCAACCGGCCTGCTGAATTATTTATCATGCGGGAAAGTTCTGCTACAACTATGCAGCTGACCAGCCTGAACCATGCAATCGTGAATAATTGTTTATTACAGGATGCAGTAACTTACTGGTTCAGCAGTTTTGACGGAAGGGCCATTCAGGGCTGGCTCATGAAACCGGTTTCGTTCAATGAAGCTGATAAATATCCTTTAGCGCTCGTGATACACGGCGGACCGCACAATATGTTTGGTTATGCCTTTGAGGACCGCATGCAAATACTTTCTGCAAATGGCTATGCGGTTTTATTTATCAATCCACGGGGAAGCAGCGGTTACGGACAGGCATTTAGTAGTGGAAATGCAGGTGACTGGGGCGGTGGCGATTACAGGGACCTGATGGCTGGCCTGGATCACATTATTGAAAACAATAAATGGATCAATTCAGAAAAACTATTTGTCACAGGCCAGAGTTATGGCGGCTATCTCACCAATTGGATCATTACGCAAACCAACCGTTTTAAAGCCGCAGTGGCAGATGGCGGCATAAGTAACCTGATCAGTTTTGCAGGAACTTCAATTTATCATTCTCTGATTGAATCTGACTTTGAAACAAAGATCCCTGACAGATATTCGTTGCTCTGGCAATGTTCACCCCTGCGAAATATAAAGAATGTTACCACAGCTACACTATTTCTTCATGGCATGTTGGACAATGAAGTTCCTGTTTCGCAGGCAGAAGAAATGTATGTGGGTTTAAAAAAGTCAGGTGTACAAACTTCAATGGTTTTATATGAAGGAGAGGGCCATGGCTGGAGACCGGATTTAAAACCCGCGAACAGGGTGGATTTGTTGAACCGTATAATTAATTGGTTCGATTCTCATTAATAAGAACACTATGAAAAAAAATAAGAATTGGCTGAGTTTCGTGATTGTACATGTCATTTTTATGGGAGTTTGGGGTGCCCTTATGGAGATTCCTGAAAAAAACGGATTTCCTGCCACCCTGGGTTATGTAGTATGGGCACTGACAATGATACCGGCTTCGGTGATTGCACTGATCATTAACAAATGGAAATTGGAAACAGACAAGCGTTCCATTTTATTGGGTAGCCTTGCAGGACTGCTGGGCGCAGCGGGACAATTGGTGCTGTTTTTTATTTTGCGCATTGCTCCTGCTTATCTTGTTTTTCCATTGCTCTCGCTCACACCCGTGGTCACCATATTGCTTTCTGTAATTTTTTTAAAAGAAAAGACCAGCCGCCTGGGATGGATAGGGATCGGGGTGGCGATAGTTGCCATTTTGTTGCTTTCATATCAGCCGCCCGGAGAAAGCCAGGTAAGCGGATATTTATGGATGTTACTTGCCGCTATACCGTTGCTGGCCTGGGGCGCACAGGGGTACGTGATGAGATTTGCAAATGAAACCATGAAAGCGGAAAGCATCTTTTTTTATATGATGATCAGTTCCGTTGTATTGATTCCCCTGGCATTGTATATGACTGATTTCTCACAACCTATCAACTGGGGATTCAAAGGACCTTATCTCGCATCTGGTATCCAGTTATTGAATGCACTTGGAGCGCTTTGCCTGGTCTATGCATTTCGATATGGAAAGGCAATAATCATTGCCCCGATGACGACTGCACTTTCCCCTGTGCTCACAGTTGTTATATCGCTTGCTATTTACGCGGTAGTCCCGCATCCTATAATTATCGGAGGGATGGTGCTGGCGATTGCGTCTGCATTTATGATGGGAGTTGAAGAGACCAAAAACGAAATGCCTGTTGAACCAACAAGTATTATATAAGGTATAAACTATGCGGTTAACCAAATGGTATCAAATAATAAAAAGCTGAAACGATTCAAAAGAACTATATGAAGCAGTCTGAATATTTACATTCTATCCCTTATGAGAGCGGAATACCGGGATCCATGCACACGGCGTTGGAAATTGCCGGACAGCCTAAGTTATGGCAACAGGTTTATGAACTGGTAGTGGAAAAAAAGGAAAGCCTGGAGAATTTTTTATTACCGGTCTTCGGTGAAAAAGACCTTCGGATTATTTTAACAGGAGCAGGATCATCTGCATTCATTGGTGAATGTGTCCAGGGAATATTCCAGGCTGAAACGCAAAAGCTTACCCAGGCAATTGCCACTACAGACCTGATCACGCACCCGGATTTATATTTTATGAAGGATGTGCCCACATTAATGATCTCATTTGCGAGGTCGGGCAATAGTCCTGAAAGTCTTGAAGCTATAAACCTGGCAAATGATTACTGTACAACAATATTTCACCTGATCGTTACCTGCAATGAAAACGGGCGGGTCATTAAGAACGCAAAAGATAAAAATTATTATTGTTTTATTCTTCCTGAAAATGCAAATGATAAGGGTCTCGCAATGACTGGAAGTTTCACATCTATGTTATTATCTGTAATGCTCATTGCAAAACTGGGAAAATGGAAAGGAATGCAGTCTTTGCTTTCTGATGCTATTGAAAATGCAGGAATAATAATGGGTGAATTTCTTCCTCTAATAAAAAAGGTTGCCGAAAAAAAATATGACCGCGTTATTTTTCTCGGTTCAGGCCCTTTATTGGGAATCGCACGTGAATGTCACCTGAAATTGCAGGAACTGACGGATGGTAAGGTGATCTGTAAACATGATTCTTTTCTTGGTTTCCGGCACGGGCCAAGGGTGGTGATCAATGAAAAATCATTGATCGTTTATTTATTTTCAAATATTGACCATGTTTTCCAATATGAAAAGGATCTTGCAGAATCCATTGCGGCTGACAGTGTATATTTGCCTGCAATTAGTATTGGCAGAAAGATAGGGGACCTGCAAAATACGGTGCTTGACATTGAATTTAATAATCTAACGAACTATTTTTATATTCTGCCGGTAGCCTTAATAGGCCAGCTTCTTGGTTTTTATCAGTCGCTGAAATTGGGTCTCAATCCTGACAATCCTTCAGTCAGCGGTGCCATTAACAGGGTTGTTCAGGGCGTTACTATTTATTCAAAGTAATCTTTTAATAAAAATTTAATAGTGGTTGATACCATGAAGAAGGATATTCTGGTAATAGGGGAATTGAATATTGATATTATTCTTGACAAGATAAATGGATTTCCACTGATAGGAACGGAGATACTTGCTGACAAAATGAATATCACGATCGGCAGTTCCTCAGCCATCTTTGCATCCAATATTGCCACGCTTGGTGTGAGCACTGCATTTTGCGGCATGGTGGGTCAGGATTCGTTTGGAAAATTCATTCTGAACGAATTAAGAAATAAGAATGTTGACACCGCTTACATCATCGAGTCGGAAGAACATCATACCGGGGCAACAGTTGTATTAAATTATTCTGATGATCGTGCCAACATTACTAATTGCGGGGCGATGGAAGTTTTCAGTGCCGCAAATATTCCATTTGAATTGTTTCATCAATTCAGGCACATCCATTTTTCATCTTACTTTTTGCAGAAAGGAATTCAACCGGATATTGCTCACTTATTTAAGACTGCAAAAGAGAATGGCCTGACAACTTCACTCGATCTGCAATGGGATCCTGATAATAAATGGGATTTTCCTTACCGCGATTGCCTTCCTTATGTAGATATTTTTCTCCCTAATGCAGCGGAGATATTAAAGTTGTCCGGCGAAGAGGATCTCGGGAGGGCCCTGGAGAAGATCGGGAAATATGCGAATAAGATAATTGTTAAGCGTGGTATTGAAGGGGCAGTGGCATATGAAAAAGGAAATATGATGGTGGCAAAACCATTTTTGCATGAACACTTCGTAGATGCGATTGGCGCGGGCGACAGCTTTAATGCGGGATTTATTTCACGCTATTTAGATGGCTGTTCACTGGAAGAAAGCCTTGAGCTTGCAAATTTAGCAGGTGCGGTAAACACCATGGCTTCCGGAGGAACCACGGCATTCGAGAGCCGTCATGGATTTAATAAGAAGGTAAAAGAAATATTTAATATAGTACTCTAAGCAATGAAGATCAAGGAAAAATTACACCAGCTCACAGCGCAGAAAAGTGGATTGCTCGCTACAAATTATTATAATCTCGAAACGCTGCATGGCGTGCTTAAGGCTGCCAGTATTACCAACTCGCCGCTAATACTGCAGTTGACAAGAAGCTCAATTGAATACATGGGACTTGAAACGGCTGTGGGTTTAGGCAGGCAGGGATTAAAGGAATTTGGAGTGGAAGGCTGGATCCATCTTGATCACGGCGATTCGGTGGAACTTGCACAAGCCTGTCTTGA
Source organism: Flavitalea sp. (assembly GCF_035489435.1). NCBI lineage: Bacteria > Pseudomonadati > Bacteroidota > Chitinophagia > Chitinophagales > Chitinophagaceae > Flavitalea > Flavitalea sp. The sequence continues at coordinate 2,473 of NZ_DATHKG010000070.1, read as the reverse complement.
TGCAGGCTTCGATTCGGTGATGATAGACGGGAGTGAACTTTCCATTGAAGAAAATATAAAAATTACTAAAGAAGTTGTAAGAAGAGCACAAAGTTACCAGGTGCATGTAGAAGCGGAACTGGGATATGTCGCTAAATTGGGGCAGTCGCACAGTCAGCAGGTTTTTACCCAACCGGAACAGGCGAAAATGTTTGTTGAGGAAACGGGAGTGGATGCACTGGCTATTGCCATAGGCACCGCACATGGATTTTATAAAGAAGAACCAAAATTACAGCAGGAACTGCTTTCAAGGATACGTTCCATTGTGCCGATTACGCTGGTCCTTCATGGGAGTTCCGGTGTTCCTGCAGAACAATTGAAGGAAGCTATATCAAGGGGAATTTGTAAAGTGAACCTTGCTACGGAAATAAAAAATATTTTTATGAAAACGCTGCAAAGTATCTTAAATAATACTGATGAGATTGATTTAAGAAAAATATTTCCTATTGCCACCGGGAAAGTTACTGAGCTTGTGAAAGAAAAACTGCAAATAGTGAGCAACAATTAAAATGAGGGTATTTTATAAAAAGTACTTTATCCAAAACAGAAGCGCTGAGATGGGCAATACTATCATGTGTATAGCGCCCTGCAAACAAGCATGTCCATGAGTTTATTGGTACTGAAGAATATTATCAAGAGACAACAACGTTCTTTTTAAAATTCCGGTTCATGTTGGCCAATATAGCTCTCCTCATTTGCTTCCCGATATTTTAGATCTCCGGGGCGGAGAATACCTTTTATTTAGATACTTGCGAAAATTGTGTGTATTCTGCGTTACACCAGGGGGAACACTTGTTCTCTTAAAAATTAATCTTCACAAATAAAATTAATCTTCACAAACCTTGACAATCATATAAATATCAGTATTTTAAGCTCCGATTCGCTGCCTGTTGAAGACCTCAATGGGACTGGCATGGCGAAGCTTTGCACCTAAAAGCTAAGAAGTAGAGATCCAGCTTAAGGTTATAACGTACTGATAAATTGGGAATACCAGTAAAAACCCCTGCGCCATCAGAATACTAATCGGGTAGTTGTTAAATGCAATGCCTTTCTAATGGATCAGTATCGCGTACTCCGGGTACGCTTTACTTTTTAGTCGTAGTGCATCTATTCGCCATTCGTAGATCGTGGTATTTTCGTTCCGAAGTGTTTAAAAGCAGGGTGGTCGGGATTTTATTTGCAGAACTGATACAACATAAAGTGAAAAATAGATAATTAGATTCACGTCACAAATGAAGTATAATTATAAGTTAGCTGCAATACAACTAGCTAGCTGAATTAAAAATTAGAATGGGAAGACAAATAAACTTCTTTCTTCATCCAGGGGACCAAGAATCCTTCGATAAACTCTTGAAATCGTTTGGGGATGTCGTTTTGTTTAGAGACTATCACAACTCGAATCACTTGACCACTATCGACGACACTTTGATTAAGGACATAGGTAAAGAGAAAAAGCGAGTCTACCTTATGCGACCGAAAGACTTTAAAAATATTCAGCTTGAATATGTCGAAAGCCATCATTATTGGCACGTTAACAGTCGATCTTTGCCTGTTGTTCATTTCGACAGAAGTGTCTATATAAATAAGACCATCGAAAGGGGCAGACTTTATTTTGAACCTAGGTATGTGAACGATAACGAATGGGTTAATAAACCGGATGACTTTATTAATTGGGCTGACAAAGTCTTAAAAGCCGTAAGAAGGAATTTGAAGAAATACAAATACCAAATGGGTAATTACAACTATACGGACTACCTAGGTGCCAGCGCTCTAAATTGGCTTCAGGAAACAGAAGCTAAAGTCGCAAGTGCTGGTTGTGAATTAATAGCGCAAAAGTCCTAATGCCGCAAGAACTGCAGCTAACATGGTATTGGCAAAAGCGGGCGGCCAGTTACATGTGGAACAAAACATTAAGCTATGCCCGCCTTCGCCAATACTACCACGTTCTCGGCAAGCAGAAAAATATATCACTTGATTGCAAAAACAAGCGTGACCCAAAGATTGACTCAGATACTATTCCTAATAACGATATTAATCTGGAGCTGCGACCCGCAACAACCGAAAAATTATGGAAAAGTTGATGCAAAGTTATTTCTTTCTAATTCTGTGCGGCAGCCTCTTGTTGTGGCATTTGGAGGCAGCGAAGGTGGGAATATCTATGCGCATGACGAAACCAAGGAAGTGAGAGAACTATTTCTTAAAAACGGATTTGCTTTTCTATCGGTTGGTTATTTTAAGTCGGTAAATACACCGCCTGAAATAGATAGAATAGCCATAAGTGCGATTTATGACACAATTAGAACTATTGCTAATCATCCAAAGATTGACAAGGACCGAATTGCCTTATTAGGAAGTTCAAGAGGAGGAGAATTAGTTTTAAACATTGGAAGCCACTACAGTGACTTTAGCGCAATTGTCGCTATTGCGGCTCCAA
>NZ_DATHKG010000069.1:0-22119 GCF_035489435.1 Flavitalea sp. | reverse complement strand
CCCAACCTTTTCGGTAACCGATCGATGGTTCCGTCGAACGGCGCCCTGATCTCTGTGAAGGAAAGATGAATTTTTGCAAGTGATGTTTCGGCTTTAGCATGGTCGAGTTTAGCCTGGGCCATAGCCTGCTCATTTTTGGAGACAATGTTTTTGTCTACCAGGGCTTTAGTATTCTGAAGCTCTATCTCTGCGGAAGCGGCTTCAGCCTCGGCCTTTAACAGTTCTGCTTCATAAATCTTTGGCATTATTTTAAACAGGAGCTGGCCGGCTTTAACCGTCTGGCCCTCGTCAACATAGATGGTTTGGAGAAAGCCCTTTTCCTGGGCACGGATCTCAATATTTTTGATCGATCTTATCTGGGCAACATATTCTTTAGTAAAAGAAGTATCAATCCCCATCGGGCTTGTAACTGTATATTTTTCGACTTCCTTCTTTTCTTCTGCTTTTGTGCCACAGCTGATTACGCACACTAAGGCGCCTAAGCCAGTGAGCAAATTTGTTAGTTTCATGACTATGAAAGGAAATAATTAGAATGAATGATTGCATCTGTAGATGCCAATGGTTAGATTAAATGCGCAGCCAGGTTGCATCTCAATTCATTTATGCAGACGGAAATAATAGCATTATTTACCCGCTACTTAAGATGCAACCCGAAAAATGATTTGAATATGAGTCAGAATCAGATTCTTAAAGTTCTTTGGAAGATATATCTGGGAGAGGCCTGGAGGTATAAAAATGGTGTTGCGTCATAGCAATTATCAAGAAACGCTAATTGGGATTGATAGGAGAAGCCGGAGAAAAAGTCGGAGACCGGCTGGTATTTTCTTGAAGATTGATTGTCATCTTCTTCCTCTGCATCCTCGCAGAAGTAGATTTTATTTTCTTCCGGTACTGTTGTTTTTTGAATTGAAGCCTGGCCCGCGTCAGCGTTGAAAATTACGGGTTCCTTTTTATCAGTATGATAAGCTACGGCACTTGCTGAATAGCTGTTGTTGAGATTGATTCCCGCAAAAGCGTCTATCCTGCCGCCCAGCAGCATAAAAAACAAAGATGCGAAAAAAACAACTATTCTCATTTGGCCGTGAAAGTAGATAAAAATGTGACAGGACGCAAATGGAAAGGTCATATAGGAATTTTATTAACAGAAAACAAACAATACAATTGGGCATAATTGTCTGTAATTTTAGGCTGAGAACTTTGCATTTGGGTAAACCCTGAACCTCTAAAGCAGCTGATTTTCATGGCTGAAAAAATTGATCAATTTTATTCGAACCTGCCCGTCAATGAATTACCGCTCGCTGATCTACTCCTGGCGGAAAATTTATTTTTTGCTGTTCCGTCGGACTGGTATGTCATCATCACGGATATAAAAAGTTCAACCGCGGCGGTTCAGAAAGGTTTACATGAAAACGTCAACCTCATTGCAACCGGTAGTATTGTTTCACTGCTGAATCTTGCTTTCAAAAATGATATCACTGTACCCTTTTTTTTTGGAGGTGATGGTGCCACCTTAATCGTACCACCACTGTTGGTAGATAAGGTAGTGCCGGCTTTGATTCTCCATAAAGAAAATACACTAAAAATTTTCAACCTTGAACTAAGGATCGGCCTGGTATCCGTACAAAGTATATATGAGTTGGGATTTCACCTAAAAATCTGTAAGGTGAGTATGTCTAAGCTTTTTCCAATTCCGGTAGTGATCGGGAATGGATTAAACCATGCTGAAAAAATAATCAAAGGAAAAGATTATCTCCTGGCGAAGCAGGCCGGTGAAGACGATGAGCTTGATCTTTCGGGCATGCAATGCCGTTGGGACCGTATACCGCCCCCGGAAAACAAGGACGAAGTGGTTACGCTTCTTGTAATATCCCGGGATGGATTTGTTCAGCATGAAGTTTTCAGCCAGGTGATCAGGAAAATTGATGAAATCTACGGGAACCCCAAAACAAGGCAGCCCATTTCTGTCTCCAAATTGAAGCTAAAGGCTACAATAAACAGGTTGAAAAATGAAATGCGTGTCAGCCTTGGTAAAATCAAAAACCTGAGACTTTTTCAAAACTGGTTCATTTCACTACTGGGTCCTTTATATTTTCGTACAAATATTGGCAAAGGTTATCTTAACCGGCTGGTAGAAATGTCTGATACATTGGTTATCGATGGCAAGATCAACACTGTTATTTCAGGCAACCTTAAACAACGAACTGCTCTGCAGGATGAGCTCAATGAAATGGAAAAGCTTGGAAAAATCCTTTATGGACTGCATGTAAGCAGCTCGTCAATTATGTCCTGTTATGTAAGGGACCGTGAAGATGGTCATATCCATTTTGTGGACGGATCAGAAGGTGGTTATACCCATGCAGCCATCGACCTGAAACGAAAACTGAAATAGTCTAAGTTCTGCGAATTGCTTAAACCTTGACAACTACCTTACGCCTTCAGGCCTACTGGTAACTCAGTGTATTTCTTTTTTTATTGATTATCCACCCAATAACTTCAATTGTAATGAAAACTGAATTCAAATAAAATAATAAAAATGGAAGTGATATAAACCATTTTATGTTTCTCAAAGGCACCCACCAATTAAAAAATTCGGCACAGAAAAGATAGACATATAGCAGGCCCATGATAATGAGCCAGGTTAATTGAACTTCTATTATTTTCCTTGCATCTAATTTTATCCCGGATAATTTATTTTCAAATAACTTCCAGATTATTATCGGGGCTAAAACGGCCAACAAGGGATTGATCAGGTAAGTGATGGGAGAAATCCTAAGTGCCAGGCTAATCCATTTGTCTTCTTGTAATTCGCTTTGTGAATAAGTGGTTGACAGGTTTGTTGTTTGATTTGATGTTTGATCTCCTGCCAATAACTCCTCGACTTTGACACCTAAAGCTTCCGAAATTCTTTTAAGCGAATCACCTCTCGGCCCTGTTTCTGAATTTTCAATGCGTTGAATTGTTCTAAGACTAAGCTGAGTACTGTCAGCCAACTCGCTCTGTGATAGTCCAGCGTTAATACGCATTTTTTTGATTTTGCTTCCGGCTGATTGATATTCCATATTTACCTTTTTGGTAAGGCTAATTTAGCTACAATTCCATTCAAACCAGGCGACATTTCAGCGTCATATATGTGACAGAGCCAGCTAAGACTCAGAAACATTTATGCATTAAACCCTCCGTCAATCGTCAAAAAGGCGCCGGTGATAGGCTTAGCTTCATCTCCCCAGTCCCTCTTAAAGCCCTGGAAGGCAGATTTGCTCATTAAAACAAAAAACCATCTCCATCTCACACTATAGGGGTCTATATATCACCATTTTTGGTCAACCAACTACGTAGCATTTGCCAGCGAAAAGTTATAGTTTAGCATTTTTACAAATATGATAGATTGAACGTGAAAAAGACATTAATAATTTCAACTTGTTTTCTTGTTTGTTCCTGGTCCTTTGGCCAAAAATTCCCTGATTCAATAAAGCCCAAAGAGCTTCAGAAAGTAATGATTACTTCCTGGATCAAGAGAGATATTTCCAGACTTCCTGAAGTTCAGAACAATATCATCTCATCAGGTAAAAAAAGCGAGGTGATTAATCTTGGCAGCACAAATGCCAATGTTGCCCTTAAAACCGGCAGGCAACTATTTTCAAAAGTTCCCGGGGTTTTTGTTTATGATATGGATGGCAGTGGCAATCAAATCAACATCGCCACACGCGGACTGGACCCTCACCGGAGCTGGGAATTCAATATCCGGCAAAATGGAATTATTACTAATTCAGACATGTATGGTTACCCGGCAAGCCATTACAGTGCCCCAATGGAAAGCTTTGAGAGGATCGAAGTCCTGAGAGGTACCGGTGCCCTGCAATATGGAGCACAGTTTGGTGGCATGGTAAATTTTGTTACCAAAAAGCCGGATAGTGCAAAAAACTTTTCATTTGAGAGTATAAATACCGTTGGGTCTTTTGGTTTAATAAGTTCCTATAATGCCATAAGTGGTACTGTAAAAAAATTCTCCTATACTGCTTATTATTATCGAAGGGCTTCAGATGGCTACAGGAAAAACAGTGATTCGAAGGCAGATGCCCAGTTTATCCAATTACAATACCGGTTTTCCGACAAATTGACCCTTAGCGCAGAATTAGGAAGATCAAAATACCAGTACCAGATTCCCGGACCATTAAACGACAGCATGTTTAATGCCGATCCAACAATGAGCACCAGGAGCCGGAACTATTTTAGTCCTGACATCTATGTTCCTTCCGTTTCTTTGAACTGGAAGATAAGTACAAAGACTATCTTGAATGTAGCAGCTTCAGGAGTATTCGGAGACCGCAGCAGTGTACAACTTGACGCATTTGCTAATGTTCCCGATGCTATTGATCCCGTTACCGGTAATTACAAAAACAGGCAGGTTGATATTGACCAGTTTCATAGCCGCACAATTGAAAGTCGCCTGCTTCATGAATATACAATTGGAAAAGTCAGATCAAAGCTGGCCGCAGGGCTGGTATATATGAATAATGATCTTCATCGGCAGCAATTAGGTAAGGGTACAACAGGCAGCGATTATGATCTCACACTGGTAGAACCAGGCTTCGGCCGCGATCTTCACTTCCTTTCAAATAACATTGCATTTTTTGCTGAAAATGCATTTTCAATAACCGATAGATGGACTGTTTCACCGGGTATCAGGTGGGAGAATGGAGAATCTGAAATGGAAGGAGTGATTAAAAATTATCCGGCAAATGAACTTCCAACCAACATCAAACACAACTTTGCGTTACTGGGTATCAGTACTCAATATCTCATCAATGAAGACAATACATTTTATGCCGGATTTTCACAGGCATACCGGCCGGTAGTATTTAAAGATATTATTCCGGCTTCGGTTTATGAGCGTATCGATAAAAATCTGAATGATGCGGAAGGCCATAACGTTGAAGCGGGTGCAAGGGGAAAAATTGTAGATGGACTTCAATACGATATCACTTTGTTTAGCTTACTGTACAATAACCGCATGGGGACCCTGGTATTGCAGGACAATACAGGACAACCCTATATCTACAGAACTAATATCGGTAACAGCAGGACAAATGGAGTTGAACTTTTTCTTCAGTATAAATTCCCTCTTTCAAATAATCTCTATGCAGGGCTTTTCTCATCTACGTCGTATATGGAGGGGAGATACCTAAGTGGTGAAGTTTCGACAGGTAATGCTAATAAATCTATTAAGGGAAACAGGATCGAAGCTGTCCCGGAGTGGATTTCAAGGAATGGTTTGGATTTGTGGTTCAAGAATTTCAGCTGTACAATTTTATATAGCTATACTTCCGGCTCCTTTTCCGATGCGTTGAATACAGTGGAACCTCCTGCAAGTGGAGCAAGGGGATTTACTCCCGGGTACTCGGTTTGGGATTTCAACTCCACGCTGAAAACAAATTCTTTTTTAACTATCAGGGCTGGTGTAAACAACATATTTGACAATCAATATTTCACCAAAAGGCCTACCATGTACCCTGGCCCAGGCATATGGCCAAGTGATGGTAGAAATGTATATGTTACTGTCGGATTGAGAATCTAATTACATTATCCCCCGCTATTGCGAAGGAGCAGCTGGCGTGACTACCATATTCTTGAACCATCCGTCTTTACTATCGATCCATAGTCCTATTTTTCCGTCCCGTCTTTTGCTAATTTTCTCAACCATAAATGATGGCTCTTTTGAGTCATTAATAAATATTTCTATTATGGGAAATTGAATTACAATTTTAGCATGAAACCAGTCATTCGGATCGGGGACCGGCTTTACAGCATCTTCATACTTTCCAGGGTGCTTTTCTCTTAAATTGTCCCAATCATAATCAGGCTTGCTTATGTATTGAATTGAGCGCGACATCTTTTCAGAATTTCTGAAGTTAAAAGGCCGGAAATATACAGCATCATAATTTTCATTGCTTATACCATGGAAAGCTACACCTAGAAAACTTTGCCCGTCCTTGTCGTTACCCCTTATATCCAAATCTATAATGCCATTTCGAATAATTATGTCGTTCAGCCAGAGTATGGCGGCAGCATCTGATTTTCTCATCACATGAATAACACTGTCCTTATATGTTACATCGATATTCTGTGCAGTCCATTTATCGGCTTCCGCTTTAATTACTATCTGGCCGTTTAAAATGGCAGAATAACACATTGTTATTGTTGAAATAATTAAGATTACTGATCTCATAGTTTTTTTAGCAATATTAAAATTTGCTTCACTGCTTAACCAATCAAAGCCCATACAAAGTGCAGTCAAAACCTGGTCAAAGGGCTTTTTTATGGTTAAATATTTAATTTTGATGCATGGCAAGTACAGAGCAACTGTTTATCAGCCTTTGCAAAAAGCAGATTGAAGAAAAATTCTCATTGGGAAATGGCAGTAGCCTGAAGCAACGCGACCTCGAGATTTTATCCGTTCAAATACAAGAGCAAACAGGAGTCCTCATCAGTCTTTCCACTTTAAAACGCCTTTGGAAAAATGATTATAAGCAAAGCCCACAGGTAGCCACCCTCAATGCCCTGGCATCGGTTCTCGGTCACAAGGACTGGCAAAGTTTTAGACTAGCGAACGCAAAGCGGATAGCTATAAACGATATTGCTACTGAAGCCGTTTCTGACTCCAAAATGCCCGGATGGACCATCCCGCCGTGGTTATTCCTGGTCATTGGAGTGTTCATATTTGGCATTTATTCTAAATTCCTCAATCAATCCGGATATCCTAATAATAAAAAACCAATTAAAGTAACAGGTCCGATCAACTTTCAGGCAGTGAAAACTGTGGTTTCGGGAATACCAAATACGGTCATTTTTAAGTACGACGTCTCTAATGTTATCGCTGATAGTTTTTATATTCAGCAGTCATGGAATAGGGATCACAGGGAAAAAATTGATCCTGCTGGAAAGGATGCGTCCAGTATTTATTTTGAATCGGGGTTTCATCGCGCGAAGCTGATTGCAAATGATTCTATCATCGCAACCCAACCAATTCATATAATAAGTAATGGTTGGGAACCACATCTGTATCTCAGTGATTCTGACCCTGAATTAATTGATATGAAGAATGAAAACTTTATTGGCAATGGACAGCTGCACCTTGACAGTAAAATGCTAGCGCGTCGAAATATCAATTTTGCAAAACGATTCCATACAAGAATCACGAATAGCAAACTCTTTGGAATCCATTCTGATAATTTCTCATTTTCCACACGCATAAGAATTGATAGCCTATCACACAAATTATGTGCGTGGATGGATGTAATTATTATTACCGATGTTCAAACTTTCATGGTTTCCCTGACTGAAACGGGTTGTGAAAGAAATGCGGCCTACAAACTGGGAGAAATATTAAAGAAAGGTAAGGAAAATGATCTTGCAGCATTTGGGTGCAAGATTTATGATTGGCATGAGGTAGAAATAAGAGTAAAAGACCGTCATGCAGCCATTTATCTTAATGGTAAGCGAATCGCCGAGGAGGTATACAAAGAAAATCTCGGTAATATTGTAGCACTGACTTATATTTTTGATGGAACCGGATCAATCGATTATTCAAGACTCCGGGACGGAAACGGGAAAATAATATTTGAGGATCAATTCGGAAATTAAATTCACACGCTATTCTACCATAAGGGCAGTCCCATCAAAGCCTGAACAAGGATCGCACAAACACAGGCTACATACAGCAGTGAGAAGACAATTACTGATTTATTGGTGGAAGCAATATAATATCCGAACAAAGGAAGTAATTGCAGGCTGTGCATACCGAGAAAATGTGCAATGCGAAGGTCGCCATGTTCGCGGTTCCAGTTTACCAGCGGCAATCCCCTACCCCCGTCATCTCCACCAATTGTATGCCTCAACATCGCACCCATTATACCTCCTTCAAGAGCAAAGAGCACAAAGAAAATAATTCCCAACCGGATGCCCCATACATATCGCATTGGAATCTTCCATTCTTTTTTTCTAAAAAACAAATAGCCTATATAGCCGGTCCAAAGGGTTAATACTACGATAGCGATACCCATCAGTTGAAATAACATCAAATAAAAGAAACTGGAGTGGTTAAAATGAGACAACCTGCCATTCGCTGCCTGCCAGGTAATCACTAAGCTCTCATAGGTGAACACGATAATCGCCATAATATTATAAGTTCTCACTTTTGAAGGCCTGTCCAGGTAAAACATTATCCATCCCATGGTTACGCAAAATATCCCGATGGATATAAAGAATTTAACAGGCTTGATAAATGCATTGATGTTATTCACACTGATCTGCGTTGTCATCCATAAGACTATACATATAACTGCTGCGATAAAGTTCAGCAGGCTAAACCAGAAGAGAACTGGGTTCCTTCTTTTTAATTCGTTAATAAAATACATATGATAAGATTGTTAGTTAAAAATCAGGAAAATATTTTCGGGTCTTAGCCCATCTTAATAAGCAGTATAGCAACAAACCGAAAGGACCGAATAGAAATGTGAGCAGCAATGCAGGGGTGGTGAACCAGTGATTGATGTTATTTTTTTCAGCATTTCTGATTATATAGATTCCAGCCAAAAGGTCAAAGGCCAGGTAATGAATCCATCCTGCAAGTAACATTTGTTTATTGTCGAAAAGATTACTGACACCATTTAGTGTGCTGAAATTTTCAAAACTATCCTTGTTAAAAGATGAAAAAATCAACCAGGAATATAGAATAGCAAAGAGCATGATCAAAATGCCAAAAACGAATTGATCGCGCTTTTTCCAAAACTTAAGAAAGATGAGAATAATCCAACCTACCATTGCCAGGGTATTACAGATTGAAAATATTTGATCAGGATTCATAGTTTTTTATTTGAGATCAAATCTCAGCAATTCCAGAAAACTTTCCATTGATAAATGTTAAGAAGATAAATTTTAAATTTGATTGACAATTATCAGGCGCATTTGATTGATAATTATCAGGACAAAAATCAAATCGAGAAGACTTAGCGGCTTATTTTCTTCCTTATGCGGCTAAGGTGTTCAGGAGTTACACCCATAAATGAAGCAAGCATGTATTGAGGAACCTGCTGAAGTAATGCAGGTTGGTCGGCGATCATATGGCGATAGCGATCTTCCGGAGTTAAAGCCAGCAAAGCAGTATTTCGCTGGTTGAGATAAATAAAAAGCATTTCGGCGATTTTCCTGCCGAATTCCTGGAAAACCGGGAAGGTTTTGTACAATCGCTGCATGTCATTATAACCCAGGTCAATCACCTCCAGATCAGTTAAAGCATCGATACTTTGGGCTGCTGGTCTTCGTGTTAAGAAGCTTTCATATTCCGAAGTATATTGGCCGGGAACAACAAACCCTATTGATATGTCCTTACCCTCAAAAGTATAATAAAGCCTGGCAAGACCTTTATTCAGGAAAGAGACATACTGGCAAACCTGGCCCGCTTTCACAATAAATTCTCCTTTCGGAACCTGGCGAACAGAAAGGCAGGCATCCAGCGCTTCCAGGTCGGTTACGCTAAGATGTGGGACGAGGTTGAGGTAATAGCCATGAATTGCTTCGAACATATTGCCCATCTGTTATTGATTTATTGAGATGTCCGAAGGTCATAAAAATGTTGGAATCATTTCAAGAGAATTATGAATTATGAGTTATGAATTATGAAACCAGTGATGAATTATACGAAATACCTATGGCTCTACATAATTCACTCAATACCTCATCACTCGTTTCATAATTCATAACTCATAATTCATAATTCTCTTAAATCACTGGTTTTTTTTAATTTTATGAAAACCTAAAATATATGGAAAATATCCTCATCACGGCTTATAGCGAAGAACTTAAGGCAGAGTCAGCTGCTTCAAGGAAATGCCTGGAACGAATTCCTGACAAACTTTACCAGTATAAACCACATGAAAAGTCGATGCAGCTAGGATACCTGGCTTTACTTGTAGCCGAAATACCAAAATGGATCTGGCTGATGATCACGGACTCAGTGATTGATTTTGCTACCTATAAAAACTTTGAACTGAGTACTACAAAGGCCTTGCTGGAACACTACGAATCAAATCTCCGGGGTGCGACAGATGCACTATCGAATTTTACTGAAGAACAATTAAAAACGGATTTCGAATTAAAGAATAATGGCCAGCTCTTGTATGGCTCACCAAAATTGAAAGCTATCAGCGAAACTTTGAACCATTGGGTGCACCATCGGGGCCAGTTAACTGTTTATATGCGGATGAACGATATTGCTGTTCCATCGATCTACGGACCCTCTGCAGATGAGAAGACTTTCTAATCAGATCTTAAATCAGATTTGGATTAAATCAGATTTGCCTTAAATCAGATTTGCTTTAGATTTGGATCAGGTTATGAAAAGCTACAGTTGTTTAGCAACACAGTAATCAGTTATAGGAGCAATCCTGTAATCTAAAATAATAAAACTAAATTACGCTAAACACCTCTATGCCCCCTATAACGCCATTGCCTTTCTATGCCAAACTCAGCTCCAACCTGATTAGTATAGTGCTTATCGGTCTGTTGATCTATTTAGGAAAGGATATCCTGATGCCGATTTGCTTTGCTATCGTGCTGGCATTTTTGTTGTTGCCTATCTCGAACTGGCTCACAAGAATTGGTCTCCCCGAGGTCGTGGCAATGTTGTTGGCAATTTTGTTAGGATTGTTGGTAATTGTGGCCGTCGGTTATTTCCTGTCTTCGCAGATAGCCGGCTTTGTAGACGATATCCCGAAAATAAAAAAGAATCTTAGCCATCATCTTGAAACTGTGCAGGCATGGATCAGGGATAATTTTAAATTCAGTAAAAGGGAACAGGATAAAGCGGTGCAGGATGCTACAAAGAATATGCAGAGCAATGGTCCCGGAGTGCTTGGAAGCACTATGCTTAGCGCCGCTTCTGCGCTGATTTACATAGTACTGCTGCCTATTTATACCTTCCTTATCATGTATTATAGAAATCTTATCAGGAAGTTCCTGATCACATCATTTGCCGATACACATAAAGGAAAAGTGGAAGAAGTGTTAAGCGAATCCCGTGTTATCATTCAGGGATATATGGTTGGCTTACTGATAGAAATGGCAATTGTAGCCGGTCTGAACGCCGGCGGTTTCCTGGCGATTGGCATAGAATATCCGATTTTCCTGGCTGTGATGGCGGCAATTCTCAACATGATACCCTATGTAGGTATGCTGATAGCAACTGTAATCTGTATGGTAATAACACTAACCTCGGCACAAGACCTTAGCGACATTATCTGGGTTGGTGTAGTACTGTTGATAGTTCAATTTATAGATAACAACTTCCTGATGCCATATGTAGTGAGTTCTAAGGTCAAGATCAATGCGCTGGTAAGTATTGTCGGGGTATTGGTAGGGGGTGCGCTGGCAGGTGTATCCGGTATGTTTTTATCTATACCGGGAATTGCCATTATGAAAGCAATCTTTGACAGGGTTGATGATCTAAAGCCCTGGGGATTGGTATTGGGTGATGACCAATCTACCACCCGGACGGGCAAAACGCTGCGGATTAAGAAAAAACCGAAGAAATAGTTCAACGACAGAAGAAATAGTTCAACGACAGCCGACTCCTGACTCGTATTTACTAAATGCAGATAGTAAATATTTCATTTTGTAGTAATCATTTTTGTATTGAGACAATTCACCAATTTTTAAAAATAAGTAAATAGTACCATAAAATAACCCAAACTCACCATATGGGATAGTCTTAGTTCAGTATTTTTGTATTCAAATACTGATCAGATGAATAAGGTACAAATCCCGGTTTATGATATTAGTTCCATCGAACGCGGTGCCCGGAAGAATCTTTTGGTACAGCGTTTCGACAGTTATCTCGAGCAACATTATGAGCATCTCCATCGTCCGCACCGGCATTCTTTTTTTCATCTGGTGTTGTTTACTGCGGGCAGTGGCAATCACACCATAGACTTCCAGACTTACAAAGTGAAGCCATTCCAAATGTATTTTATGGCGCCCGGCCAGGTACACAGCTGGCACTTCGATAAAAATATCAAAGGTTATGTAGTCCATTTTGAAGAGAATTTGTTCACTGCTTTCCTGGCCCATCCTAAGTATCTCGAAAGATTTGCTTTCTTAAAGGGTACCATTGAATCTGCTGTCTGTAACCTACCTGCGGCAGCACATAACCCAATGATCCGGATCTTCGAATCCTTGTTACAGGAAAGCGTAGAAAATAGCGAACAAAACCTCGACATGATCCGTATCCGCCTGCTGGAAATATTTATTAACGTGGAACGATATTGCGGACACAAACGCCTGAATCCCGGTGCTCAACATAAAACGACCCTTCTCAGAAGTTACCAGGATCTGATTGAGAAACATTACCGCGATATGCGATTGCCAAAACAATATGCTGATTTGTTGTATATCACACCAAACCATTTGAATGCTCTCTGCCAGGACCTGCTGGGGAAAACAGCCGGTGATTTGATAAGGGACAGGATTTTACTCGAGTCAAAAAGGTTACTAACCAATGCAGACATGACAATAACTGAAATTGCCTACAATCTAAATTTCAAAGACAACTCCTATTTCAACAGGTTCTTTAAAAAAGAAGTTGGTTCAACACCCGATGAATTCAGGACATCATTCGTGAACTCCTGATGACTACATCTATCATCAGGTGATGTTGAGATCTATCATCAGTTGAAGACGAAATCTATCAATAGTTAAACAAAATATCAATCACTCAAATCCCGATCATGAATAGTATTACAGATATTAATTCCAATACAGAAAACAAGACTGCGAAATCACAGCCAGGCTTAATTCGCCTATTTGCCTGTAAGTGTCCAAGATGCCGTGAAGGAGATATGTTTGTCTCAAAAAACCCATGGAAATTAAAAATAACCATGAAGATGCATCCGGTCTGCCCGGTTTGTGGCCAGCCTTTTAACCTCGAACCAGGATTTTATTATGGATCAAGTTATGTTTCTTATGCGTTCTCAATTGCAATTTCATTTCTGACGTTGATAATATGGTGGGTGACCATTGGTTTTTCAACAACTGACAACCGGCTCTTTTATTGGATGATTTTTAATGTCATTATTCTAATCGCTGTCCAACCTTACCTGATGCGCGTTGCCAGAACAGGATGGCTTGCTTTTTTTAAAGGCTACGATCCTGAATGGCGCACTAACCCGGTTGAAGAACCAGAACGCGTAAATCCTGACCAGGAAAATAACTGGTAATTACCTGAACATTGTGATGCTCCCAATCAATGAAGAATTTGTTAAATGATAAGACTGGCATTGATTTAATAATGTATTGAAATTTTATTATCAGTTTAGTTTATTATCTTAGCGAGATGCGGGATACAAATAAACAATATAATGGCAATACACTTCGCAAGCTCCAGCTTGTAGTGAACCCATTCTATGCCTGCGTCAAAGCATCATTTGATAAAAGGCTGGATTACTTCCCAACATCCAAGGCCTTTCAGTCTTAACTCCCAGCCGCATCTCTACCGCAGGCTGGGCCACCGGCCTTTATTACCTGTTACATCATTGTATTTTGAATGTGCTATTGTTAAACCTTACTAATTTTTGGTTTATATCCTGAAGCGCATTCTGCCTAAACGGCCGGTCATCTTATAGTCAATCAGCATTTCCCAATTCAGTTACATTTCGTGAAGTGATACCAAGATAGGTTAATCATTGCTTCATCGAAGTAAAGCATTGCTATGCCCTAAAAATTCAACTATGATACAAAAAAATAGAGAGGTGCCTCTCACTGGTCTTATTATAGTGTTCCTGGTGCTACTTATTGCTATTGCAATAAGAAATGGTTTCGTTGGTAATTCAGCATGGTATTGGGTACCTGCTTTAGCAATTCCGATATTGATACTTGTAATACGGAAGACCCGGCAGGCAAGGCAACCACATCAAAGAAAGTTCCGAAGAAAAATAATTCAAAAAACAAGAAGACAAGCGCAAAGAATTGGTATTGATCATTATTAAATACATAAATATGCAAAAAACAAAGAATCAACTTATCCTTACAGAAGAAGACTACAACTTGCTAAACTCTTATCTGAACGCCGGCATACACAGATCGGTGGTTGACCGGCGCAATGCAGATATGCTCCAGGCCGAATTAAGAAAAGCAAAACTGGTAAATAAAAATGAATTTCCCCTGGATGTGGTGAGATTGAATTCAAGGGTGAAGGTAAAAACGGATCAAAGGGAAGAAGTTATGGAGCTAACATTAGTAACCCCGGACAGGGCAAATATAAAAGAGAAAAAAATTTCTGTTATGGCACCAATAGGGACCGCACTGATAGGTTTCCGTCAGGGCCAGCAGGTTAAATGGCAGGTACCCTCCGGAAAGAAGACTTTTACCATAATGGAAGTAATCAATGAAATACAATAATAAAATATCGCGGTGAATATTGGCTACTGACATCACTACATCAAAACATTGTTGATTGACTGTATCGGTTGGGGTAAACTGGTTTCCCCCAACTGCTGCAGCAGGTCTATCTCAATGTTGCGGCAAATGGAAAGCATGGGCACATCATTTTCAAGTCCTTCAAAAGGATTTTCAGAATAGTCGCCGACAAGTTCCATTAAGATATACACCCAGCTTATCACAAGGATAAAAGGTATCGCAAGCCAGATACCATAATCGCCGATTTTATTAAACTCAGAAAAAAATCCAAAAGGCAGAATGACAATAAATAAGCAAATCATGATAAAACCATAGCTACCAAATTGCCGGGGAAACGGCGTTTTTTTTATGCGTTCTGCTTTGCCCTGGTGATCATAGAAATCGTCAAGGATACCTTGTAGTTTAACATGTTCGAACTCGCCGATACAGCCGAGTTTCCTGATTGCCGCAAGCTCCTGTGTCTGCTTATCGATCATTTGAGCTGCTGCATTTTTGAATGATGAAAGTGATGAGTATTCGGAATCATTCAGGTAATCCCGAACCTGTGAATCAGTGATGTCATTGCCATATAAACCAAGGCCGGATCTTTTCATTTTATGCCTTGCATCCCTGCCAAAAATTCCCCGAAGACTTATATGCTCCCAGGAAGTTGGTTCAAGCAATTGGCTGCGCAGTTTATATAACCAGGCAATATGACGATAAAACAATAACTTTTTTATCTCCAGTAAATCCTGCTCCGTTTTTCCGGTTCCATCGTTTACAATAAAAGCTTTCACATTTGATCCCCAGATCCGGCTGCTGTTTACTATGCCGCCCCATACAATACGCGCCTCCCAGATCCGGTCATAAGCCTGGTTATTTTTAAAGCCTACATAAAAAGCCACGGCAGTACCTATAAGTGATAGTGGCAGCCACGGTATATTGAATTCGCGCAAAGGTGTAAATCGATACAAAACGGCAACTATAACAACATAAGGGATCAACCAGGAAAAATGCTTGCCAGTCAGCAAAAATATTTCCCTGATGGTGTAATTCTTTCTAATGTGCATACCTGGATTGATTATACTTCTTTGGTCAAATCATAAATCTCCTGGATCGAAGCCAGGATCCGGGTGAAATTGATATTCAAATCTATAAGCTTACCGGTGGACACGTCGAAAACCCAACCATGGATCTGAGGATATCCCGTCCTGATATAAGCCTTCTGAACAACCGCCATTTTGATAACGTTCACACACTGTTCCTCCACATTAATTTCTACCAGCCTGTTATATCTTTCATCGTCATTTGTAATTTTATTGAGTTCATCTTTATGGAGACGATAAACATCACGGATGTTTCTGAGCCAGGGATTCAGCATGCCCAGGTCTTTGTTTTGCATAGCTGCTTTAACTCCACCACAAAAATAGTGGCCACATACCACTATCTGCCTTACCCGGAGATGTGCTACCGCATATTCAATAACTGAAGTTGAACTGCTATCATTGTTAGGAACAAGATTAGCAATATTCCGGTGCACAAACATTTGACCAGGCTGAGTGCCGGTAAGATCCTCTGCCGTTACCCGGCTATCGCTGCAGCCGATGTATAAGATGTCCGGGGATTGTCCCTGCGAAAGCTGTTCAAAAAAATCCGGCTGGCTTGCCTTTTTTGCAGCAACCCATTTCCTGTTATTTTCAAAAATCTGGTTATACAGGTCCATATCAGAATAGATTAATTGATTTGATTCAAATATAAATGATTTATCATCATTGATAATATGGATGGTTAAGGAACAGAAAATGTTTCGAAGACTTTCAGAAAAGAAGCAGTACATAACTGCAAGGCAAGCAACAGCCAGGGACAATATTATTTTAGATCTGTTAATGGGACCTTAGACTCAAATGATTTTATGACTTTTTCAATAGCACTTGCAACGATAGCAGGGTTGTCATTTTGAATCGCATGCCTGCTTTTAGGATCGACAATAAGTATTCCATTAGCTGATAGCCTGGCAAGTTCGCTGACCTGGTTGTCTCGCTCCTCTCTCAGATTTTTCCACTGCTCCTCAGTAGTTCCCGGTGTTTGATTTCTTATTCCTGCACCGAGCACTATTAACGGACGAGTTTTTAGCTGTTGAGGATTCGTTTTACCCGCCAGAAACAATAATTGAAATTCTTCTGCCAGGTAATCGGCTGTAGAGTCATATCCCGGACTCTCCTTCTTTGTTAATTGTGGCGACGGGATTGGCTTTCCGGTTGCCTTTTCTCTTAAACGAACCATGCCCCCATACCTCATGCTGCCAAGGACAGCACTTTCATGGGTCGGATCGACGAGTACTAAGCCTATAACATTCTCCCCAAAATGATCAGTATATAGCCTGACCAATATTCCACCAATTGATTGACCGACCAGCAGGACTGGTCCCTTTACTTTAGCTTTAATCAATTGATGCAATTCAAATACCTCCTGTGCCATTGTGCGGGGTAAAACTCCGGCTCCACTTTTTCCAAGCCCTGACCTGTCATAGGCAATGGTTTTAATACCGGCCGGCAGCAAAGATCTTACCTTCAACCAATCGACAGCTGCTTCCTGATCCCATATTTGAGAGCACGCGGTAAATGTTGTTTGCATTGGTGTGAAACCGGTCATACCCAATTTCATTCTCCACCCACAAAAGAATAAGAATCGCCACTGAAAGCCCGGTAGCCAGGCCTATGATATTGATTGAAGTGTAAAATCTATTTTTTACCAGATTTTTAAAAGCGGTTTTAAGATAGTTTTTAAACATACAATAAGAATTTCCAATGAGATCGCAACAAACCTGCCAGCTATAATAATGGCTTTAAACCTGATGGTTAGAGGGTATACGAACAGGCAGGTGTTCTGATTCTGAACAATATTTGTCCGAAAACGGACAGTTGTGGGTTGGTCAATAAATTGGTGAAGCAAATAAATAAGAGTAAAATCTTATCTTCAATTAGTACACAATCCTTACAAGACCAGATCGCGGACAAAAGAAACAAACGCCTTATGAATTATTTCTCCTACAATGGAAATAGCCATATTTTTATTGCTCTTTTTTCGGGATTTCCACTCAGTTTTGTCAGGGATAGGGCATCCTTAATATGATAAAGCCAGACCGATCCAGATGAACAAAAAAAATCCTCCTGTAGATGAAACCTTTTCTTCAAATGATCATATGCCGATGATCGACCTGCGTGTCTTCGAAGCTATGCCAGGTAACAGCATCCTGGTAGCAATTGATGACCCTAAATTTTCCATCCTCGCTGTAACGGATGGAATGATTCAAAGGGCAGGATTGTTGAAATCAGCAATGATTAACAGACCATTCTTCGAACCTTTCCCTGCCAATCCATCCAACCCGGATGACCCAAATTCAGCCGGACAAAACATAGTGTTGGATTCTTTTCAACACGTAATAAAATATAAGGCGATACATCAATTACCAATTATCAGATACGATCTTGAAAATGATCAGGGAAATTTTACTGAACTCTATTGGAAAGTATTCAACAAGCCCGTGTTAGATTCAGAAGGAAACGTTATTTACATAATTCATACATCTGAAGACATCACTGCATTGGTGAAGTCCGAACGCAGAGACAAAGAATTAAAAGCTATTGAAAAACAGCACCAGTTGTTTATGCAGGCTCCCATCGCAATACAAATTCTTAAAGGCCCGGACCTGAGAGTTGAACTGGCTAATGAACCAACATTTGCGATATGGGGGAAAGGCAAGGATGTGATTGGAAAACCACTTAGTGAAGTGATGCCTGAACTGATAAATGCAGGTTATATCGAAGTGCTTCATCACGTGAGAGACAGCGGGGACAGTTATGAAGCTTATGAACACCCGGTTAAACTTCCAATTAATAACAAAGAGGAAACCAAATTCTTCAATCTTGTTTGTCAGCCTTATTACGAATCTGATAAATCCAGGGCCGCAGGCGTACTGGCTTTTGTTAGTGATGTCACCGATAAGATGAAAGCTAAACGGGCACTCAGAGAAAGCCACGAACGTTTTGAAGCAGCAATTGAAGCAATCCAGGGAGTTTTATGGACAAATAATGCTGAGGGAGAAATGGTGGGTGAACAGAAAGGATGGGCAGCGTTAACGGGACAGTCATTTGATGAGTATCAACATTATGGTTGGGCCCAGGCAGTTCATCCTGAAGACGCAGCAGCCTCAATAGTTGCCTGGAATGAAGCCGTCCGTGAACGAAAAACATTTATTTACGAGCATCGGGTGCGTATGAACGATGCATCCTGGGGAACATTTTCTGTCAGGGCAATACCGTTAATGAACGAGGATGGTTCAATTCGCGAATGGGTCGGGGTCCATACTAATATTACAGAGCAACAAAAAACGGAACAGCAGTTAAGAGAAAGCGAACAAAGGTTTCGTAACCTGGCAGATGATAGTCCCATATTTGTTTTTATCATTCAACCTGATGCGCTGGCAACGGTTAGTTATTGGAACAAAACCTGGCTTGCCTATACCGGGCAAACCTATACCGAAGCGCTCGGCCGTGCATGGGATGGAATAATTCACCCGGACGATATATCAATCGTAATGGAACATTATTCCCCTGCATATCAAAATCGTCAATCCTATTTTATTCCATCGGTAAGAGTTAAAAGGCATGATAATAAGTATCGCTGGCATACGTTCAAGGGCAATCCACGTTATTTACCAAACGGAGAATTTAATGGTTATGTAGGTGTTGGCTTTGACATCCATGAACAGAAACTGGCAGAGGAAGCTTTAAAACAAAGTGAAGAAAGAACCAGGCTGGCAGTAGAGGCTGCAAGGATGGGAACTTTCGAAATAAATATGACGGAGCAGACTATGATCTATTCTGCCCGCGCAGCTGAAATCTTTGAACTTGATACAACAAAACACTGGTCGTACAATGTATTTACGGATGCCATTTACCCCGATGACCGACATATCCGGAATAAGGCACACGAGGTAGCTAAAGCAACCGGCGAACTATTTTACGAAAGCCGGATTCTTCAACCTGATGGCTCTATACGTTTTGTTCGTTTGAACGGCAAATATCTATACCGGGATCTCACGCCATTTTTGATAGGTACTGTAATTGACATAACCGACGAAAAAAAAACGGCTGATCTGCTTGAACAAAAAATCAACGAGCGCACGCGGGAGCTGAAGCAGGTGAATGACAAACTAAGGCAGTTCGCATATTCAGCTTCGCATGACCTCCAGGAACCATTGCGAAAGATCCATATCTTATTGGATCGCCTGTTGATGACGCTTGGCCAGGCAGTGACCGACGAAAACAAGAATATTGCAAAACGGATCCAGCAAACGACAGCCAGGATGCGTCTCCTGATTGATGATCTTTTAGCCTATTCAAATACCACTCTTGGTGCTACAGGGCTTGAAGAAATTGATCTTACTGAAATTGTAAATGTTGTTGTAGAAGACATGGAAATAAGTATTGCCGAAATGAATGGCAAGGTCCATATAAATCCCTTATCTCCCGTAACAGGAGACAAACGTCAATTGAGGCAACTGTTTCAAAATTTAATCGACAATTCACTTAAATATCGTAAGAAAGATCTCCCGCCGGAGATTTATATCAACGCAGGTTTTGTAGAAGGACGTGATATAAAACAATTCGTTCCGGACATATTACCAGATGATATCTACCATGAGATAACAGTAAAGGATAATGGAATAGGATTCGATCCTGAGGATGGAGACCGGATTTTCAACCTGTTTTACAGGTTGCATGGAAGAGAAGAGTACCAGGGTACCGGGGTGGGCCTGGCGATCGTTCAGAAAGTTGTCGAAAATCACAAAGGTTACATACGTGCTGAAGGTGTTGCCGGAGTGGGTGCTGTTTTTAAAATTTATCTTCCTGCTATTCTGCTCTAATCGCCACCCATGGCATATTGCAGCCCGGCCCAGATATGATTAACGACCAGTGGCTCGGTAAATGTTTCATCGGTGTGGCCCATATTTGTATAAAAAGAGCGACCACCATCATAGTCGTGATACCAGCTCATCGGGTGATTATCACCATTTTTTCCACCCTTGTATGATTTTTCATCGATCTTAATCAGGGGATGAATTGAAGGATTAATTTGTTTGAAGCTATAGAATTCATCTTTACGTTCAAACGAATCGGGCATACCCTTAGTAGCTGGATTGTTTTTGTCAACTACATAAAACCTGCCATTCTGGACATTGCTGGGTGAAGAGGGATGATCGAGGAACCAGGCACCTACAAGTTTTCCATACCAGGGCCATTCATATTCACAATCAGCTGCGGCGTGTATACCAAGATACCCACCGCCTGCCTTAATGTATTTTTCAAACTCTTCCTGTTGGGTGTTATTCAAGACATCGCCGGTTGTATTAAGGAAAACAATCGCATTATACTTCTTAAGGTTGGCTGTTGTAAACTGACTGGAATCTTCTGTGAAATCGACCGCAAACTTTTTCACATCAGCCAGCTTTGAAAATGCTTTTTTACCTGCTTCAATGGAAGCATGACGGTAACCATTGGTTTTAGAAAAGACAAGCACCCGAAGTGACTGTTCTGTTTTTACATTGAAAGCTAATAAAGTAATTAAAACAAGAGCAGCCAGGCCCGGAAAAATTTTAAGCAATTGTTGATGTTTCATAATACTGTATTGAGACTAACTCCAAACTAAAATACACTTTCTCCTTTAGAATATACGGTAACATAGGCATTGCCTATTTAAGGATTTTTTCTTTTTGCAATTGCGATATCAAAGTGGAAGTGTAAGTTTTGCTGAATTTAGCAATAGAGGAAGGATTAAAAATTGTTGATTGTACTGCCCACATGAGTTCTTCTGAAGCTGCATCATAAAAGTTGGTCTGCATGTAGTAGCTTTTGTCCTGGCTGTAATAGCTTGGAGTATGAACGCTTGAGTAAGAATTACTGTAGTAATTTGTATAGGAATAGTAAGTGGTTAATGTTCCTTTGGTAGTCTGTGGATTATATTTTACAGCTTCTTCCTGTTTTAATAACGCACCGACTAATACAGCATCACAACCGCTTTCTTTTACAGTCTTCACAATTTCTTCCTTTGTTGGTTTTTTCGGGTCACTAAGGGATGGTGGCATTGCATCGACACTTTTTACCGCTTTAAATCCCCTTGAAGTAACTTCAGTTGCGAGGTCGTTTTCTAACTTAGCTCTCGCTTCAATGTCAGCAGACATTACCACAACAAAGATATTTCCGTATGATTTGCCCTGGGCCTTTTCTTTATTCACCCAAACACCGGTAGGTTCCTTAGATGTTGAGCAGGCCGAAAGTACAATCAAGCTAGTGAACACTATTATATGGAAAAACCGTTTCATGGTTGAAATTTTAATACAAGGGTTTAATAATACGAACATACGAATAATAATCATTAACGTCCGAAGAGCGAATACGGCCAGTACCGGCGCAATTCAATAGCCAGCCCCACGGTTTATGGGTCATAAACCGTGAGGTCAACTGTAAATCAGAATCACTTAATAAATCAATGTCATTTAAAACAATAGTTCCTGTGGTGGTTTCGCTCCGGCCAATCTTATATAAACCGTTGCCTGGCCCCTATGATGGGTCTGGTGTTCAAAGGCCTTCATTAATGCTGCTCGTTTTGTCA
>NZ_DATHKG010000068.1:0-44653 GCF_035489435.1 Flavitalea sp. | reverse complement strand
TAAAAAAGCCGATCAGGGAACTAAAAGCAGATCGGAGACAACAGCAGAGACCCGGCATGAACAATGGTATTAACCAGGAATCACAGTGGCAAATCAAACCAACCGAAAGGCCCATCCGGCGAAGGGAAGAACCGAGTGAACGCCATGACCGTGCAGCATCAACAGTGCAACAATAGCAAAGCAGACTTGTGCAACTAACATTAACAAAGCAGCCTTGTGAAATGCAAAATTATCGAAGCTAATTTGAGCCACTATTGTAAGAAATCATTTTGTAAATCAGGCCAATCTGACCAAGATGATACATATCATGTTCTAATAATCCGACTAACAACCATTCATAGTTTAGGTTGCCTGACCACTTACTTTCCAAAAATGAGTCATCCTTTTTTTCCAACAAAGCGATCAATTCAGACTGAGTGTCATCCAGTTGTTTTTTAAGATAAGCCCATCCATTTTTCTTTAACTGCCCGTTGGAGATCCAGTTGTTTGGCGAGTCCATAGTTAGCCTGGCATGTCTTCCAAACTGCAGCCTTTCGATTAATTCTTTACGCCATTCAAGAATATGAGATGTTACCTCTGCTATACTATGAACATAGCCATGCGGCTTTATCCATGCAGTTTCCTCATTAACCAGTTTTAATTTTTTTTCCATGTCTTCATTTACCCAGCTGCCACCATAGTATGTTTGTTGAAGCTGGAAGATGTAACGTTTAATCAGGGTGTTATGCATAGTTGATGTTTGTTTGCGTGAAAATTCCTTTTAGATGGTGCCAGGTGCGGATAGGCATTTAATTTGATTTCCCAATTGCATGAATATGCCAGCAAAAAAATTTGCGTTCACCGGTCCAGGTCAGAAATTTCTGGTAATCACTCTTATTGGGGTATTGTTGGCCGTTATTTCCCTTGCCCAGCCTGCAAAATCTCCTGCTATAATTGCATACTATACCGGTCACTATAAAAGTATCGAAAATTACGACATCAGTAAATTAACGCATATTGTATATGGTTTTGCACGGTTGAAAGGAAGTAAATTAATACTGGGGCATAAAGCTGACACAGCAACAGTAAAAAAGCTCGTGAGCTTAAAAAAGCAGCATCCTGCTTTAAAAATAATCGTAGCCTTTGGTGGATGGGGTGGCTGTAAAACCTGCAGCCAGGTTTTTTCATCCGGGCCCGGAAGAATTGAATTTGCAGAATCTGCACTGCAATTGTTGAAATACTTTGATGCCGATGGGCTCGATCTTGACTGGGAGTATCCGTCTATTCCGGGTTATCCGGGACATAGCTGGTCGACGGACGATAAATCAAATTTTACCTTGCTGCTCAAAACAATCGCTGAAATGTTCAGCGGTGATAAGGAACTTAGTTTTGCTGCGGGAGCCTACCAGGAAAGCCTTGAAAAATCAATCGATTGGCGCGAAGCTGCCCGATATGTCGACCGCATTCACCTGATGACCTATGATCTGCGTAGCAGCAGACACAACAGTACAGGGCACCATGCGCCATTATATTCAACAACAAAACAAAATGAGTCTGCAGACTATGCAGTAAAATATCTGATTGATTCAGGTGTTCCAAAATCAAAAATTGTTATTGGTGCCGCATTTTACGGCAGGGTCTTCAGCATGACGGTAAGAGATAATAGCATAACTACAAGAGGTAATAATCTGCTTGATCAGCCTGGAAAGTTTAAACATTTTGTGTTGTTTTCAAAGTTGAAATCAATAGAAAGCGATCCTGGCGGGTTCCATTTTTATTATGATTCTATTGCTCAGGCTGCTTATGGTTTTAATCCACAACGCAAGGAGTTTGTAACATTTGATAATATGATTTCTGTTAAGGCGAAAGCAAAATACGTTCTCACGAATGGATTAGCCGGGATAATGTTCTGGGAGTTAAGCCAGGATAAGCCCCGGGATGGCTTTCTTTCAGTAATAACTTCAATGTTAGTCGTCCCCCCGGATAATCCGAAAAATGAATAAAGCTGTGGCAATGACTCCTACAATGTGAAACCAGGAACTAACTTCAAAGAAAGCAGAGCCAAGGTACCAGATAGCGTATAGAATAATTATAAAACTCAATAAATAATTGCCGGTCTTTTTTGTTGTGTCCATAAGATGATTCTCCGCGATGATTTGAACTTTGACAATAAAGTGGACCTGGAATGTTAAAGCTGCCTGGAATGTAAAAACGAGTCAAATCGATAATGTGTGAAATCTACGTCAATAATGTATCAAAATCTATGCTAACGGGCTAAAATTGCTCAGCTAATATGGATCGGGACCATTGTGTGATCCATATACCGCCTCCCTGAGACCTGTGGCAGAATTGCCTTCATAGGGACCATAGCTGGTTGGCCTGAAACTTGATTGCCTTTAATAAACAAAAATGTTACACCTAATATTTAAGTTATGAAAAAAGCAACACCACTATTAATCGCTATTTGTTCCGTATTTTTTGCATGTAACGATGCTGAACAATCTGATTCTGTAGATACAGCTGATTCAGCGAATGAAGCAAAAATCGATAGGGCCGAAGATTCAGGCACCACTGCAGCGGGGAACACAGCAATAGCATCAACACCCGTTGATGAGGAGACAGCTGACTTTTTTGTGAAAGCAGCAGATGGTGGCATGGCTGAAGTTGCCGCTGGTAAGTTGGCCCAGGATAAAGCGACCAATCCCAAAGTAAAAGAATTTGCGGGGATGATGGTAACTGATCATACTGGCGCAAATGCTGGTCTTAAGGAACTGGCAGCTAAAAAGAATGTTACGCTTCCAGACACCGTTTCGAATGATCATAAAGAAGGTGCAGCTGATCTTGCAAAAAAAACCGGGAAAGATTTCGATAAGGCATATATGAAGATGCAGGTAAAGGATCACGAAAAAGCTGTGGATCTGTTTGAAAAAGCTTCAAAAAATACAAAAGACACTGAAGTGAAAAGTTTTGTTGATGCTACCTTGCCTAAACTCAAATCTCATCTTGATGCTGCGAGATCATTAAACAAGTCTCTTTAAGCAAAAAGGTTTGATAAGCAAATTTTGAAAAATTTGGCAAGTAATTTATTGAATTCAAGTAAATACAAAATTGAATTAGTTCTTGAAAAATAACTTTTATAGAACCGAAAAAGGTCAGGCCAATCCTGGCCTTTTTCATTGAAGTTCATTTTTGAGTAACATTCACTTTTCAATAGTGTTCACTTTAAAAAACCAACTTCTCCATGAAACTATTTGATGACGAAACACTTCAATCGATCCGAAATGCGTTAATGCAAAAAGGAGAATCAGTTTCCATTGCAGAAAGTGTTACTTGTGGCCTTCTGCAATTTGCAATGTCTAACACGATGGATACGGTGGAGTTTTTCGAGGGCGGTATTACGGTGTATAATCCTAATCAAAAGTTCCGTCATCTGAACATTGAACCAGCTCATGCCCTCTCAGTTAATTGTGTTTCGGAAAGGGTAGCTATTGAGTTGGCTCAAAATGTAAGGATAAAATTCAACAGTGAATATGGAATAGGAATCACAGGTTATGCTTCTCCCGTCCCCGAATCCGATAACAAGTTATTTGCTTACTTTGCCATCACACACCAGTCACGGGTTTTGCATTCCGCAAGGCTTGATACAGAACCGAAGGAAGGCATAGGTGTTCAACTCTTTTATGTCAATGAAGTCCTTAAAAGTTTCGCCTCTACACTCCTTTCTGAGTTATGAGTTATGAGTTATGAGTTATGAGTTATGAGTGATGAGTTAGTGATGAATTATGAGTTGTGAAACTGACCAGGTTACACACTTACCACTCACTACTCCTTATCTTTTTTCATTATAAACACCGATTTCAGTGATTGCTGGTTGACCGGTAAATTCAAGAATTGATAATCTTATTTTGCTGCCCGTCACTTTAGGGAACCGGTGAAACTTAAATCTCTTTTTATTTTCACCGGTTATTAATGTTGTCCATTTGCCATCATTGAAAAATTCAATTTTATATCGACTGATATTAGCCGATTTTTCTGCGACAACAATAGTATTGAAGGGCTGACTCTTCATAAGATCAATTTCTATCCATGGCTGTTTGACTGTAGTATTTGAAATCCATGAAGATCTGAAGTCATCATCATTGGCAAAATCCATGATGTTCATGTCATCGCTCCAGCTTGAATTGGATGGCTTATTCAAAGCAAGGTTGGAGGAAATTATCGGTGCGTCAAGAGAAGGCAGCTTTGGTAATGGTCCATCGTTTTTCCATATTGCACCAATCTGTTTAAGCGCAGTCAAGGCGTTCTGATCGATTTTGCCATCACGATTCGGAGCCACGTTAAGTATGAAATTACAGCTGGCTTCGTTTAGTGGTATCAAAGTTTCTTTTATGAGCCTGGCGGGATCCTTAACCGGCTTGTCTGGAAAATCAGTTTTCCAGAACCATGAACCATTTATCGGGAGACAGGCCAGGGAGGGCATAGCTGAAGTTTCTTTCGCAAGCTTTTGACCGGCACCCATTTCATATGTTTTTATATCAGTATAATACATGCCTTCCCCGGGATATTTTGCACCGTTGAGATCCATCAGCAAACAGTCGGGTTGAAGAGATTTGATGAGCAGATAAATTTCATCGAATGGAATTTCATCATAGGAAATCCTTGACCAGGGAGCATCCCAGCCGTCAATAATAAGTGCTTCAATCTTACCATACCTGGTCAGCAATTCTGTTATCTGCGCCTTAACCATAGTGATATGTTTTTTTGTGATCTGGTGGGGGCGAAGCTTATGATGCGTGTCCAGGATAGAATAATATAACATCACCTTTAGTCCATTGTCGCGAAAAGCTTTGACATAGTCAGCGACTATATCTCTTTTGTATGGACTATTCATCACACTGTATTCAGTTGTTTTTGTATCCCAGATACAAAAACCGCTATGATGTTTTGTTGTCAGGCAACCGTAAGTCATGTTTGCCGATTTTGCTGCTTTCGCCCACTGATCACAATCCACGTTGGTTGGAGCAAAAGTAGAAGCGGGGGCTTCCGGATCAGCCCAATCGTGATCCATATAGGTGGGGATATTATAATGAATAAACATTCCAAAACGATAATCGATAAACTTCTGTTGCAAAGGTGCCAGCGATTCCGCAGACGGTTTTAGCATACCCTGACCTTGCACATAAAAGCAGGACAGAATTGTGAATATGCAGAAGGGTAGAATGGGTAATGATTTTGATTTCATTGGAGATAGATGATTTGATCTGCAAGATATGATGAAAAGCTATCCTAAACCTTGCAGAACTAAACCTGGTATGGTAGCGGTTATAGTCGCAGCCCACCTGGTGGTTGCCATTGGCAATAAAGAACTAAACCTGATTTGGCAACTGTTGCAGCCGGATCAAAAGCCTGCAAACATACTTGTAGATCTTCCAGGTGAGCTTTTGACAGAGATGAGCATTGGAGTGGACTGTGCATAAAAAAACCGCTTAATAAGCGGTCAGATCTGTTGTTATAACAGTAATTCTTTTTGGGCTAAACAATCAATACTACAATACTTTGTGGCTAAGGCTGATTTCGTTTTGTCGGTAATCTCCGTTCCTGGTTTTGACGAACCACTACAGCTGGTTTAAGACTAGGGTAACCCTTCTTTAAAACTTGTACAGTGTCTTTCAGCAATTGAATTACAGTTTTCACGGTTTGATTTGTTTAATTAGTGCTAATGGTTTTTAGTGCTAATGGTTTTGTCCTTGTTGAATCCTGGTATCGGCAACTTAGATGCTGATAGCTAATCGGAAGATTCAATTGTTGTTTAAATGGTAGTTATTCGAT
Organism: Flavitalea sp.; assembly: GCF_035489435.1. Taxonomy (NCBI): domain Bacteria; kingdom Pseudomonadati; phylum Bacteroidota; class Chitinophagia; order Chitinophagales; family Chitinophagaceae; genus Flavitalea; species Flavitalea sp. Next base: position 38,845 of record NZ_DATHKG010000068.1, on the reverse strand, counting down.
TAGAGTTGTAAAATAGGGTTTTTTAAAGGACGAAGTACGATCTTTTTGGTTTTAGAAGGATGATTTAAGGATTCTTTTGGTTTTTTCGAAGGATCGGAAGTTTTTTAAAGGATCGGATGGTTTTTAGGATTCGGATGGTTTTTCATGTTTTGTTGGATCAGTTGGTTTTTCAGCGATCTTAAGATCTGTTCATTACATGGAATCGTTGGATTGGTGGTTTCAAAGGATTCAGCGGATCAATTAGTTTTCAGGTACGTTTAGTTGGCTTTTCAGGGATCGGGTTGTTTTTTGGATCTGGCTGGTCTTTTTAAGGATCTTGTTGGTTGTTCTAAGGATCTTGTGGCTGTTTCTAAGGATCTTGTTGGTAGTTCTTAGGATTTTGTAGGTCGTTCAAAGGATCTTGTAGGTCGTTCAAAAGAAACTTGTTGGCTGTTCTAAGGGTCTGATTGGTTTTACTTAGGGTTGGCTGGTTTTTTAAAGGATTGGTATTCTGTTATTTGATTTCTTAGGATTGGATCAGGGTCTTTCAGGATATTGTTGGTTCTTCAGGAATATTTGTTTTGTGCTTGTTTCTTATTGTGATATAAAGATGGAAAAACAAACTTGTGTTAAATAACTTATTCGGTGAATGGCCGGGTTTCTTCGATTTTTGGGCATTTATTGTTGAAAATGCCAACGGGAGACTGAAAACAGCAAGAAAAGGCTAAAAACTCAATAGGTTGGAATCTCCTGGAGCCCATGCAATATGAGCCAATAGCCTTCAGGGAATTAGCAAAGTTCAGACAACTTTAAGTTGAATGGAATACCCTTTATTAACTGAATGGAATAGCTGTTTAAATTGAATGGAGCTGAAGCAAGGCTGGAATTTCCTTTAATCCAGTGGCTGGGTCAGGTTATTTTACGGGTATGATTTCCAGGAATGTGGTAATCATGTCTTCATATTCATCAAAAGAAGATGGTTTTGTAAAAACCATTGCAGCCCCGAGGTTCGTGCACTCGGTCATTAACTTATTATCGCAATAAGTTGAAAAGATAACCACAGGTATGTGTTGATATTTATTGTTTTTTTTCAATGCGTCCAGCGTCTGCATGCCGTTCATCTTTGGCATATTGTGATCAAGAACTATCAGATCAGGCAGGGTATCAGAATCAAGAGTTAATAAAAACCCAAGTAGTTCCTGGCCGTTTTCAACACTGCCTGTAAGTTGCACATGTTGATTTTCAGAAAGGATTTCTTCAAACATTTCCCGGTCATCTATATCATCGTCAGCCAGCAAAACGGTTTTTCTTTGCATTATTTAGGTTTTATTTTTGAGCCTGGTTTCTTGCCTGAAGGTCAAAATTATGGTAAATCGTGCACCAAAACTTTCTTTACTTTCTGTCTTTATCAGGATGCTCATCCTTCAAAAACAGATGAAACATTAGTTGCCCTGGTGTTAGAATTTATCAGGATGCTCTGTACTGTGCCTGCTTATGGGTATGCGCGACTGTTTGGCTATCATGTGCCTGCTTATCGGGTATGTGCGACTGTTTTAATATAAAGTGTCTCGTATAAAAATGAAGACGCAAAATCTGCAGCTTCGCGCCAACGTTTCCGGGCGACGGAACCGGCATAAAGGGGGTTAAAATGACGTTGTAATTCATGACCCTTGCCTTCATATATCTTCAACACATTAGGAATGCTTAACCTGGTTGCTTCACGATGAATCGCAGCGCTACCGAACATGGGGGTGTCATCAAAATTTATAGGAACTACCCGGTCCTTAGATCCGTGTACACTTACTATAGGTACCCTGGCATTTGCCAACCAGGTTGTATCATAGATTGCTCCCCAGAAATTAACAACCGCTGCGATCTCTTCCCTGTTATGTTCCGGTTTAGCAGCAACTGCAATCGCCGGCTTTATGAGATGCAGCATTTCCGCGGGGCTGCTATACACTATTTGCAGGGCTATCATTGCACCTGCTGAATGTCCTGCCATTATGATTTTTGAAGTATCAATGCCAAGATTCAAATGATTGCGTTTCAGATAACCGACTGCGATACCTGCATCTTCGGTTGCTTCCAGGCAGCCTTCCACGAGGTCATTAAACCTGCTCAGTGGTTTTTTTTTACTTAGTCTGTAATTGATTGAAACGCATACATAACCCATCCGGGCAAATCTGCGGCCCCATATCTTCATTCTGCTGTTACTTTTTGAGCCGAGCTTAAATCCACCCCCATGCATCAACACGATCACTGGTCTGTTCAAAGAGGAATCTCCTTCAGGATTATAAATATCCATAAGATAAGCTTTGGGTCGCCCGGCACCAGGTTCACCATAATAGATGTTTTTTTTCCGTGTGGAGGATTCAAATACGAGATCCCGGTATTTCACCTTGTCCTGTGCTGTTAGTTCTGAAAAGCAGGTAATAGTTAAGAGCAATAGCCTGAAAAATTTCATCCATTCATTTTTATTCTAAAAAAATTTCTGATAATCGTTACTCATACAATCTTATACCCACACAATGTTGTACCCACACAATGTTGTAGTCAAACAATGTTGTACCCCAATAATGTTGCACCTAAACAATTATATACTCACACAATGTTGACAAAAATCTTCCAACGGGTGTTTAATTCTGAATAATCATTAAATATACGGAGCAAGCGAATAAAATGTTTTCTTTCTACTCATATCAATGAGGTACAACAAACTACCCGGAAGATCTCATCTGGATGATGAAGTACACAAACTACCGCAAGGTCTCATTTGGATGATGAAGTACAACAAACTACCGCAAGGTCTCATTTGAATGATGAGGTACAGCAAACTACCGGCAAGGTCTCATTTGGATGATGAGGTTCAACAAACTACCGGGAAGATCTCATCTGGGTGATAATGCTTAAATTTGCAAAAAAAATTCTGAAACATCTTTCTGTCTTAAATAAATACTTCTGGAAGTACCGGTACAGGTTTGGATTTGGGATACTATTTATAGTGCTTTCTAACTATTTCGCCATCCTGGCCCCCCAGATTACCGGCTATATCTTCAACATGATACAGGAGTATGTGGATGGCACCAATTCCAAACTCCGAACCAGCAATTATGATCCCCTGGTAGATTTTTTTATAAGTGGATTGAATTCGCGTAGCCTGACTTTCGCCCAACGATTGGGATTTTTTGGCGCGGCCATCCTGATCTTCGCACTGCTCAGTGGATTCTTCCTTTTCCTTATGCGCCAGACGATCATTGTGATGAGCCGGCATATCGAGTTTGATCAGAAAAATGAAGTGTTTGCGCATTATCTCACACTTGATTCAAACTTCTATAAAACACATAGCACCGGCGACCTGATGAGCAGGATTGCAGAAGATGTAAGCCGGGTGAGGATGTATACAGGACCAGCTATCATGTACCTGGTTAACCTTGTTTTCCGGATCTCATTTTGCCTGTTTTATATGTTGAAAAAGGATGTTATCCTGACACTATATGTACTCAGTCCCTTGCCGATACTGGCTGTCACGATTTACGTGGTTAATAATATCATCAATAAAAAAAGTGAGAATATACAGGCAAAGCTTGCAGATCTTACCACCAATGCCCAGGAATCATATTCAGGCATCCGGGTAATAAAATCCTTTGTCCAGGAAAAGGCCATGTTCAGATTTTTTAACCTGAACAGTGAAGATTATAAAAGAAATGCTATTGGACTGGCTAAGGTGGAGTCAATCTATTTTCCAACGATGACGCTCCTGATTGGTTTAAGCACTTTGCTGACAATCATGATAGGCGGGCTATATGCTGCCAACGATCCTTCAGGTGAATACGTGAGTACCATAGTTGAATTTGTGATGTATATCAACCTGCTCACCTTTCCCGTTAGTGCCATCGGGTGGACGGCCAGTATGATTCAACGCGGGGCAGCATCTCAAAAAAGACTAAACGAGTTTTTACAGACTGAGGCTGTGATCAAGGACCCCATTCAACCGTCCACGACTCCTATAGCAGGTGATATTCATTTTGATAATGTAAACTTCACTTACCCGAATACGGGGATCCATGCTTTGCAGGACTTCAACCTTTATATCCGTAAAGGACAGAAAATTGCCATAATTGGTCACACCGGCTCTGGTAAAACGACCATCGCCCAATTACTTCTTCGGATGTACGACCCCGGTAGTGGCAGTATTAAAATCAACGGTGCACCATTAAACCAGTTATCAGTAAAGCAACTGAGGACCCAAATCAGCTATGTGCCACAGGATGTATTTCTGTTCAGTGATACAGTGGCAAACAATATCAGGTTCGGTAAGCCGGATGCAGGTATGGAAGAGGTAAAAGCGGCTGCATCGAATGCATATGTCGACAGAGAGATTATGGGTTTCAGCAAACAGTACGATACAATGGTGGGAGAAAGAGGAGTGACTTTGAGCGGTGGGCAGAAGCAAAGGATCTCTATTGCCCGGGCACTGATCGGAAAGCCTGAATTTGTATTGTTTGACGATTGCCTGAGCGCAGTAGATGCAAAAACTGAAAAAGAAATTCTAACCAATCTTAACCGTTTCCTTGAAGATAAGACTGCTATTATCATAACTCACCGGATTTTTACCTTGCTTGACTTTGATAAGGTGATTGTGCTTGAAGATGGTAAAATTGTGGAAGAGGGTACACATGATGAATTAATTGCACGTAATGGATATTATACATTTCTCTATAATCAACAAAGACACGAACAGGAGAATGTTGAGGTGTAAAACAGTTAGCAACTGTTCTTTTATGTTAGTCAATGTATTAAGTAACGGAAAAACTTTTAAGGAAATTTTGTCGATTCAAAAACAATATTATATTTGTAACTACTATTTTGTGAGACAGATAATTCTTAACTGTAAAAAAAAATCTAACAGTGGCGTACGACAATAATGAAAAAAGAATGGAAAGCGTTTACAGTAAGCGCATCAGAGCCGGGAAAAGAAGAACTTACTTCTTTGATGTAAGAGCAACCCGTGGTAACGATTATTATATTACCATTACTGAGAGCCGGAAGAAGTTTAACGAAAATGGGTACGACAGACACAAGATTTTCCTTTACAAAGAGGATTTTAATAAGTTTTTGAAGGCTTTGACTGAAGCAGTTGATTATGTGAAAACCGATCTTATGCCGGACTTTGATTTTGACGCTTATAATCACGACCAGGTTGAAGGCGCTGAAAACGAAGGTGAATTTGGCACTGAAAGCGTTGAAAGGGTAGTAGAACCCGAAATAGTGGCTGTAACAATTGCTGCAGCTGCCCCTGCTGCTGTTATTACTGCAGCAGTTGAGAATACCAGCGCTTCTGAAGAAGTTGATAAGTGGTAATACGCATTTAATAAAATATTTAAGCTCCTGTAAATCAGGAGCTTTTTTTTTGCACATTAAAAGTGAATTAATACTAATAAGCCAGTCAAAACGTTAGATGGGTACCCTGATAATCCAAAATACCCATGAAACAACGTTTACTCCTGTTTCTTATATCATGTTTTAGTTCTGCCTTTCTCATTGCACAAACCTGTGGCTCTGACATCTTTCTTGAGAAGCAGTTAAACTCAGATAGAAATTACCGTATTATCTCGGAACAGAATCAAAAAGCGATTGCAAAAGTAGTTGAGCAACAGAAAGCTGCCTCCGTAGTGGGTGCTTATTTTGGTATGCAGGCAGCGATTTATACAATTCCCGTGGTGGTTCATGTCCTTCATACCGGTGGTGCAGAAGGATCGCAATATAATCCTTCAACAGCCGATATCGAGGGAGCAATTAATTACCTCAATACGGTTTTTGATGGCACTCTTCCGGGAGGAGAGGGGGTAGGCGATATTGGAATTAAGTTTGAGTTTGCCACAAGGGATCCTGCCAACAATCCAACAACCGGGATTAATCGTGTGAACCTGGGGTTAATTCCTGATTATGTTAATTATGGAGTAAGATTACAGACTGCCAATGGCCTTACGGATAGCTATCTAAAAAGCCTGGTAAGCTGGAGTCCGGATCTGTATTATAACCTTTACCTCGTTAATAGAATTGATGGCAACGACGGAGCCTGCTGTACTCCCTTTGTAGCTGGCTATGCGCAATTTCCGGGATTATATACCAATACCGATGGTGCTGTAATTCTCGCTAAGGTGATGAAACCAAACTCAAAGACATTGCCGCATGAAATCGGTCATGCATTGGGGCTTGCGCACCCTTTTGAGGGCTGGATACAGGGAGTGTCTGGAAACCCGGATGTATGCGCTTCGAGTAATCCAGCAGTTTGCGCCACAACCGGTGACCTGATTTGTGATACCGATCCCATTTCACAACCTGCGGCTTTTGTTGCAAGAACCGGGACTAACCCTTGCACCGGTGGTTTATACAGCATCAATACGGAACACAATTTTATGAACTACACTGATCGGTTTACTTTATTTACACCTGACCAAAAAACGAGAATGTTGGCTTATATGACATTCCCCTGGCGGGCAAGCCTGGCCTCATCATGGGCCAGGGCGCCAGCCTATCCTTACAGTTTTTCCAGTCCCCTGGCTACCTGCGCATCGCCTTCATCGCCAGCCGGAATGGGTACTTTTGACGCAGGACTGGTTGGGTTCAGAGTGGATAACAGGGCCTTTTCTTCAGGTGTAACGGCAACCGATCCGGGATATATAGACAAATCGAATAGCCCGCTGCATCTGATCCCATTAAGCCATTCAGCTTCATATTCACTTTCGGCTGATGTGTTCAGTCAATTTTATCCTCAGCAACTTGCCGTATATATCGACTACAATAATAACGGTGTATTTGAAGCCGGCGAACGCCTGTTTCATGAAGATGATATTGCCGTGCCCGGAGCTTCAATCACCCGTTTAACAAGAAGCTTTACTGTTCCTGCATCAGCAGTTGCAAATACTGTCCTTCGAATGCGCGTGATCAATGAGGAATATTCTTATTATGGAAATGTAATTACCAATGGATGTTATACACCGGTTTATGGACAAACAGAAGATTTCCCTGTATTCATAGCAGGACTACTACCAGTTGACTACAAGTATTTTAAAGGACGCAAAACTGCGGATGATGTTCTGCTGGAATGGGGGATATCTATAACAGGTAGTACAAAAACATTCGATGTTGAGCGTTCGGTGAACGGTGTCAAATTTGAAAAAATTGGTACCGTGGCTTCCGGAGTAAATAAACACGACTATTCTTACACCGACAACGGAGCAGTTTTGCCTTTGTATTTCTACCGGTTGAAGCAGACAGATGCTGCCGGGCAAACAAAATACAGTTCAACGATTATCATTCGCAATGAAAAGTCACAGGAACAGTCGGTAAGGGTTACCAATCCTTTCACAGACGTTATTGATCTGAGTTTTGAGCAGACCTGGTCTGCACCGGCAACCATTGAGTTGATAGACCTGAACGGTAGACGAATCATGATAAAACAAATGCCGGCCGGGCAAAAAACGATGAAGATCGATATAAGCAACCGGCATCTTACTCCTGGGGTCTATATGCTGAAAGTGCGAGCAGGAGACCTGAATATTACAAAGAAAATCATCAAACAATAGTTTGCTGAATCTCAAAGAAAATCAAACAATAGTTTCCTGAATCACACAAATAAAAAAGCCCTCAAAAGAGGGTTTTTTTATTTGTGTGATTCAAATATTTTAGAGTCAGTTTTCTTTTGCTGTTTCCCGGTTTTTTTTGGCTGCAATTGACCTGGTGATTTCAGTCAAGGTTGAAGTCAGTACTTCAGGTGCAGATTTAAAATTTTTTCCTGGTTCAGGATGCGCACATTTTTGGATAGTGGGTGTGAGTCCACAAGCTTTGAAAAAATCATTCATCACCTGCTGAGACTGCTGAAAGGATGTATCAGTAGCCAACTTCTTTTTTATTCCCGTAACAATTTCAAGTCTTAAAGATTCCGCGAAACTATTTTCTTTATTATCAGTATTTCTGTCAGTAGAAGTCTGTGAAAAGGCGATTGAAACAGAGAATGTAAATAATAGAACGGGAATCAGTTTTCGCATGCGCTTAAAAGATTTGTTATTGAATTTGTCTTTTGTCTTAAGATTTTCGATAAACAGAAATGCACTTCTTTAACCGGAAAATTTAAATTAAGGAATTATTCCTTTAGTTGAACCGATTATTTTCTTAATCTTTTGAACAAATTAATCAGGTTATTCGTGGAGTTATCATGACCCTTCACTGGCTCATCGGTTTCTAATTCAGGTAATATCCTGTTCGCCAATTGTTTGCCAAGCTCTACCCCCCATTGGTCAAAGCTGTAAATATTCCAGATTATGCCTTGCACAAAGATCTTGTGTTCATACAGTGCAATCATTCTGCCAAGCGTTAACGGATCGATCAGTTTTACCAGGATCGAGTTCGTTGGCCGGTTACCGGAGAAGGTTTTAAAGGGAGCAATTTTTTTGATTTCGTCTTCGGTTTTACCGGCCGCCTTTAGTTCCAGTATTACTTCCTCCTCCGACTTACCGTTCATTAGTGCTTCAGTCTGGGCAAAAAAGTTAGAAAGCAGTTTGATATGATGATCCCCGATGGGATTATGGCTGATAGCCGGGGCGATAAAATCGCAGGGAATAAGCAATGTGCCCTGGTGAATTAACTGGTAGAATGCATGTTGACCATTGGTCCCGGGTTCACCCCAGATAACGGGGCCTGTGGAATAATTCACCGCTTTACCATCGCGACCAATATTTTTCCCGTTACTTTCCATATTTCCCTGTTGAAAATAGGCTGCGAAGCGATTTAAATACTGATCGTATGGCAGGATAGCCTCGGTCTGAGAACCGAAAAAATTGGTATACCAAAATCCCACCAGGGCCATGACTACAGGTATATTTTTTTCGAATGGCGTATTGCGAAAATGATTGTCAGTATAATTAGCACCCTTCAGTAGGGTTTCAAAATTATCATAACCAACAGTTAAGGCAATCGATAGCCCGATAGCGCTCCATAATGAGTAGCGACCTCCAACCCAATCCCAGAATACGAACATATTGGAACGATCTATGCCAAACTTCACAACATCTTTTTCGTTAGTCGACAATGCCGCAAAATGCAAGGCAATGTGTTTTTCTTCTTTTGCAGCTTCAAGAAACCAATTCCTTGCGGTCTGCGCATTCGTCATGGTTTCCTGGGTAGTAAAGGTTTTGGAAGCTACCAGGAAAATCGTTTCATCAGGTGTTACTTTCTTTAAAGTTTCCGCGATATGAGTGCCATCAACATTTGATACAAAATAAGCCTGTATACCCTTGATCCAATAAGGTCTGAGCGCTTCTGTTACCATCAGCGGGCCAAGGTCACTACCGCCGATCCCGATATTTACAATATACCTGATCTTTTTTCCTGTATAACCCTTCCACTCGCCGCTATGTATTTTATTGCAGAAGCTTTTCATTTGCTGCTGCACTTCTCTTATAGATGGCATTATGTCCTTGCCATCCAATATCACAGCGTTATCGGAAAAGTTCCTGAGGGCGGTATGCAACACCGCCCTGCCTTCAGTTACATTAATTGGAGCACCTTTAAATTGATCTTCAATCGCATCCTTCAATTTACATTCATCAGCCAGCCCGAGAAGCAGCTTCATTGTTTCTGTATTCACCAGGTTTTTTGAATAGTCAAATACCAGGTCATTGTCTTCAATGCTAAATTCGTCAAATCGGGAATTATTGTCTTTAAACAATTCCCTCATTCGTTTTGAAGCCATTCCCGGTTTATGCGCTTCCAGTTTTTTCCAGGCACTTGTTGTAGTAGGATTGATATTATTGAGCATAAAAAAAATTGAGATCTGAATAAAATTTATAACCGTCTAACATTGGGATACCCCGCGGTTGATATATGTGCTATTGTTGCAAGTATTATTGTTGCAATTATTAATGTTGCATGTATTAATGTTGCAGCTTTATTGATGTCGGCGCAATTTGCATAGCATCCAGTGCATGCAGGATCTTATCTACATCTCCTTTACTGATGTCAAGATGAAAAACCATGCGAATCTGGGTGGGAGAAATGGTCAGGCATTTGATGCCTTGTTCAAGTAATTGCTGCACTATCAACTTTGCATCTGTATCATCAGTCATTTCAAAGATTACGATATTGGTTTCAACAGGAAGTACGCCCTTTACAAATTCTTTTTCAAGCAGATGCTTGCCCACGCGTGCTGCGTTTTCATGATCCACCTGTAAACGGTCAATATGATATTGCAGAGCATAAACTCCGCTTGCAGCCATAAAACCGGCCTGGCGCATTCCTCCGCCAAAGACTTTCCGGATTCGTCTTGCTTTTTTTATAAACTGATGATTGCTGATCAGAATGCTTCCGATTGGGCAGCCCAGCCCCTTATTAAGGCAAACAGAAATTGAATGAAACAGTTCGCCATAAGACTTTGCAGATTGCCCGGTTGCAACTAGTGCATTAAACAGTCTTGCGCCATCCAGGTGAAGCCTTAATCCATGCGTGTCGCAGGTTTCCCTTATCAATTTTATTTCGGATAAATCGTAACAACTCCCACCGCCCCTGTTCGAAGTGTTTTCGAGGCATACCAGCGAAGTATGCGCCTTGTGTACATCATCCGGATTAATTGCTTTTTCTACCATAGCAGCTGTGAATCTGCCCCGGTCACCATCGAGTAGCCTGGTTTGTGCACCCGAATTGAAAGCAATTCCTCCACCTTCATACTGATATACATGTGCAGTTTTATCACAAATTACTTCATCACCCGGATGGGTATGCGCTTTTATCGCTATCTGGTTGCTCATTGTGCCTGTGGGGCAATACAAAGCTGATTCCATTCCAAACATGCCGGCAGCAATAGATTCAATTTCATTAACAGTGGGATCCTCACCAAACACATCATCGCCCACCTTTGCCCTGGTCATGTATTCAAGCATAGCTGGTGTTGGACGTGTTACCGTATCTGAACGCAGGTCGATCATAAAGAAGGAGAATTTTTTGATAAGGCTGAAAATTACCACAAATATTAATTCCATATACCTTTGCGCTGATAATTTACATAAAGATGAAAACAATAGGCATAATTGGTGGTATCTCATGGGTCTCTTCGGTTGATTATTACCGCATCATTAATGAACAGATAAATCATAAACTGAAAGGATTAAATGCCGGTAAAATAATCCTGTACTCTGTTAATTACGGTGAGATAAAGGAGTTAACTGATCAGAACAGATGGGCCGATATTGCCTCTCTCATAAAAGATGCAGCGCTCAAACTTGAATTGGCCGGGGCAGATTGCCTCATAATAGGCGCAAATACGATGCATCGGATTGCGCCGGAAGTACAGCAGGTTGTGAAGATCCCGTTGTTACATATTGCGGAAGCCACAGCTACTGCCATTCATGAAAAAGGGTTGAAAACGGTGGCCCTGCTCGGAACAAAATATACGATGGAGCTGGATTTTTTTAAGGATAAGTTGAAGTCCCTCGGTATCGCCACACTGATTCCAGACCTTTTTGATAGGGATCTTATCCATACAGCAATTTATAATGAGCTCGGTAAGGGACTAATGCTTCCTGAAACAAAATCAATGTTCCTGAATATCATGGCAGGGCTGAAGGAAAATGGGGCTGAAGGGATCATACTGGGCTGCACTGAAATTCCACTGCTGATATCGCAAACTGATTTTGATCTGCCCTTGTTTGATACCACCTTGATCCATGCAACTGCTGCAGTTGAATTCGCACTAAGTTGAAGTTGCCCTGATATGTCTCTTTTTGGCAATTTTGAAAATGACCGCTATTTCAGTCAAAGTCATGTTGATGAAAAATGACCGCTATTTCTGTCAAAAGGAGATGGTGATGAAAATGACCATTATTTCATTCAACGGAGATGGTGATGAAAATGGTCGCTATTTCTGTCAAAAGAGGTGGTGTTGAAAATGACCGCTATTTCAACCACTTCAGTTTGACTGAAATAGCGGTCATTTCAAAAACATGTTTTAAAGCAGACCAGGGCCCACCCCTGTGCCTTTCGCCGAGGTATTTTATACCCAAAAAAGGGCCGTCAAATTGTTGACGACCCATTTGATCTGAACCCGTGAGCTGTTATTAGTTATTATTAGTTTGAATGCATTTGCTGTTTTAAATTACTGGCACCGCTTTTAGCAGATTGTATCAGGTCCAGGACCCGTCTCCGGACATCCTCATGTAAACCCTGTACCTCGTTCTGAAAAATTTTGTTAAGTTCTTCAAGCTCCTGACCGCCTGTATGTTTGAAGCGACGAACACGGTTCTTTAAGTCTTCCGCTTTCTGATTTAATTTCCTCCTGGTTTCTTCACCGCTTTCAGGTGCATTCAAAACCCCGATCGCTAAACCCGCAGCGAAACCTGCAAGGGTTCCGATTATTATCTTTTGTATAATCATATACTGGCTTTTTTGTGAACTAATAATAGTTATTTTTCAATAACCTTGCCAGTTTGAACCTTGCCAGTTTGAACCATGCCAGTTGAACCATGCCAATTGGAACATGCCAGTTGGACCTTGCCAGTTGAACCTTGCCAGTTTGAACATCAAACCAATTGAAAAATTCAATAGGCTTTCCCGCTATTGCTTTAAAATGTTAATAGTTGAATTCGCAGCCGGGCTATCATAAACTACATGATAATTTCCTGTGGCAAGATGGGTGAGATCCAGCCTGGTTTTCTCGCCAGAGGTCCTGATCTGGTTCAGAATCAGGCCCTGGCCATTATATATCCTGATAGTTCCCTTATCTGACCCGGAAGGATGTATAATATATGTATAACCTGTAGATGGATTTGGATATGCAGCAATAACAAGGGAATCGGGCACGCCGCTGTTAATAGTAATCACAGCGCTATATTTCGATTTCCCATCAATGTCGACCATCTTTATCCTGTAATAGCTTTTACCAGCATTAGAGGGTGCCATGAAACTGTATTGCCTTAAATTATTTGAATTGCCCGCTGCTTTAGTACTGCCGATAGCAACGAAAGCATTGCCATCTAAACTTTTTTCAACAATAAATTTATCACTATTGCTTTCGGAAGCCGTTTGCCAGTTTAGTTGTATACCATTGTTTAAAGGCTTTCCTGAAAAAGATTTAAGCGTGGTGGGAAGAATGAGATCAACATTAAAAGCCTTATTGTTGTAAGCCACAAATCCAACATCGGAATCACCACTAAGGGTAATTTTGAAGTATGCGATGTTTGCAATATTTGAAGCATTAATGCCAAAAACTCCAAAATCACCTGTCCATAACCTGATTCCTCTTTCTGTTTTTGTAAAACCAGTTCCAAGTGTCATAGGGTTGGTGCTGGCTTCATAAAAATCAGCCACCCAGGTTCCAACCGAAGGAATGTTACTTAATATGATATCAACAGAGTTTCCTATCTGGTTGCCATTAATATCAGTGAATTCATAGCGGTCAAATTGTGAACCGGATGGATCTGCTGTTTGCGTAATCACCATATCAGGAATGTTATCATTTATGGCAGCCAGGTCAATATTGCTTATCGCAAATGATAAAGAACCTGCCGGGAGATTGGCGACGCAGGTACCGATATTCAGACCCTTAATTCCGTCTGTAAGATAATATGGGATATTGTTTGCAGGCGAGGGGTTGCTTTTACCATTTGTAACTCCATCGTATCTCTCTCCAAGCCCGATTTTTGTATTTGCGTTTGCACTACCTGTTAGCAAACTAACCGGAAGTGCCCTGTAATCACCAGGCACAAACAGATTTCCATTCGAAGCGAGGCTTGCATCATTTACTCCTGTTGAATAGCGGACACCGTTGTGTGAAAATGATAAAAGATTGTGACTATTATCTGGTTTAACCAGGCTGATTGCCCCCGTACCTGATTTCCAATAACCATTGTAGTCGGTAATTATTTCGGTGATTCTGAACTGGGATTGGGAAAATAGCGGGTTAGATAGTAATACCAATGTTATAACGACCAGAGGTATCAGTGCCGCCATTATTAGTTGCTTCATCAACACAAGCTCATTCGGCAGCACAGCTTTAATTTGGGGACTGAAAGATTTCATAACGGTACGATTCAATTCAAGGTTACAGATGCCAATTGATTACAATCAATGTGCCCATAAATAATCGATTGTATATCAAATATTTACAGTTAAGATTCCAGAATCGGTTTTCCAGCTCGTAGACTATATTTCCAACTGCGGGAAAATGGACTGTTACCAGGGATTTCCCTGGAAATGTTATAGCTAACTGGCATAAAAAAGGGCCGCATCTCGTGCGGCCCTTATATAAGGATTTAATTCTATAAGCATTCAATCTTATGACAGCTCAAAAACTTCAATCAGCACTATTTACTAACGTTAATCCGCCATATTGTATTGCTTGCATCGTCGCTGATTAACATAGATCCATCATCAGCGATTGCAATGCCGACCGGTCTGCCATACACGGCTAGTCGGGTCTGCTGTATTGATTATTTTCTTCGTCTTCCTCACCGGTTTCTTCATCTGCATCGTCGAGTTCTGAACCAGGTACATCAAGATCTTCTCCGTATCGATCCGCACCTGAACCCTTTTCATTCAACTGATCATTATCTGCGTCGGTATTATCGAGATGCATCCTTTTGTCGGTTTTATAAGCTTCATCGCCCGGTTGATCCGCCGCCTTACGAAGCGTTTTTTCGCGATCTGTAACAAAATTCGCCCTGTTATCGGTATCATCAGTATCGCCCGGACCCGTGTTGATTTCGCTTAACAGTTCTTCTGCTTCTTCGTCAGCCGAACTAATTGTAACGTCCTGCATCTCCCTCATATCCGGCACCCGGATATTTTCCTGTCCTGGAATATCCTGTACTTCAGGCATATCAATAGTTACAATTTCCTGCTTCAGCTTTTCCTGGTCTTCCTTAGAATCAGGTAAATCTGTGTTTCGGGCATTCGGCTTTTTATCGGACATTACATTTTTCATATGTTTAATTTTGGAAAATATTAAAATAAGCGTGCCTGCTCTTTTGGGTAGAAATCACCTCAGGTCGTTGGTTAACAATTAATTAAGAAACGGAAGAAATGGATCAGGACAAATCCACGGGATTGAAGGAGAATAGATTCAGGCTTTTCGTAAAAACGCTGAGGGCTGCTTTTAAAGGTTTCCAGGACAATGATCCATTAAGGCTCGCAGGCGCAACAGCCTTTTTTGCCACTTTCGCCTTGCCCCCGATCCTGATTATTCTGACCCAAACCCTGGGTTTCGTATTTGAACCAAAAGACATCAATGAAAGGCTATCTGAACATCTGCGATCGTTTTTCGGGAAAGAAAGTGTGGTGATGATTATGCAGACATTGGAAGGATTCAGGGACCTCGCTGTAAACTGGTACATAGCAATAGGGGGATTTATTTTCCTGCTATTCGTTGCCACCACGCTGTTTAAAATTATCCGCGAATCGATAAATCAACTCTGGCATATTAAATCACAAAGAGGTAAAAACGTTCCACAACAGTTGATGCCCCGTTTGAAATCAATGGCAATCATCTTACTGACCGGCCTGTTGTTTATAGCAGGTCTGCTTGCTGAGGCTGTGCAGGCTGTGCTGAATCCTTATATAAGAGGCCTTTGGTCGAACGCGGGTTCCGCAGTTGTTATCATACTTAACCAGATAATTTCTTTAATTATTGTTACGATCTGGTTCAGTGTCCTCTTTCGTTTGTTGCCGGAAGGGAAACCAAGATGGAAAGTCGCAATAACCGGCGGACTCTTTACAGGAGTACTTTTTACAATCGGTAAGCTTGTGCTTGGGTCAATGCTGGCGATCAGCAAAATTCAGAATATCTATGGAGCAGCTGGATCTTTGGTACTTGTACTTCTGTTTGTGTTTTACGTGTCTTTTATATTTTATTATGGTGCCATGTTCACTTATTACTGGGCAGAAAATACCGGTAACGGTATTCATCCAGGCAAGTTTGGAAAAAGTATAGAGCCCATAGGAAAATTATAGAGCCATAGAAAAAGTATAGAGTCATAGGAAAATCATAGAGCTATAGGAAAATAAATAGCTATACATAGACCGGCTCCACAATCAACCTATTATACAATCTTTTCAGCTTTAACAACCCGGCGCTGGGCTACCAGTCTTTTTATGACGGATTGTTCTGCCGGCTCAACATCCAGTAATGCGGCAATTTTTACAAGAAGACTTTCTTCCCCGGGGCTGAGTGTTGAATCACTTAAAATAAGTTCAGCACAGTAAGAATACAGTGCAAGATTGTTTACCGGCGCAATCATTTTTACCAGGAATTCCAGGTATGCGATATCATTGATAACAGACTGGCCATAGGATTTATAACGTTGAATTTCTTCTTTAAAATCAAGTTGTTTGTAAAGACCAACATCAACCATCTTCGACGAAACTTCAGTCAGCTCTTCTTCACTGAAAGTGCCATCTTTTAAACAACAATGGAAAAACAAATGGCAAATCGCCTGTTCCTGTGACCTGATTTCTGTCGTATACATAGTAAACCTTTTTCTGAGCTTTCATCAACTTTGATGCCATGCATAATATACTATGCAATTATCAACTCATTTCACCAACTGGCTGCAACCAAACCTTTAACACAAGTGGCGTGTTCCAGGAAAAAATCGAATCTATTTCGATAAATCCCGGTATCCTAACGCGAATGCACAGCCGGTAATGAGAAGTCAAAAAAAAATCCCGGCTTCCAGAGCCGGGATCTCAATAATGGAATAAATAATAAAATTCTTGATTAATATCTGTATTGGTCGGCTTTGAAAGGACCGTTTTTCGGTACACCGAGATATTCAGATTGTTCCGTAGTAAGTTCTTCGAGTACAACCCCGATTTTTGCGAGGTGCAGACGCGCCACTTTCTCATCAAGGTGTTTTGGAAGAACATATACCTTGTTCTCGTAGCTTGAATGGTTAGTCCAGAGTTCAATTTGCGCCAGGGTCTGGTTTGTAAATGAATTACTCATTACAAAACTTGGGTGACCTGTTGCACAACCGAGGTTAACCAGGCGGCCTTCAGCAAGGATGATGACATCTTTTCCGTCGATATTGTACAAATCAACCTGTGGTTTGATAGTATCTTTTGTATGACCGTAGTTAGTATTGATCCAGGCGATGTCGATTTCAATATCGAAATGACCAATGTTACAAACGATCGCTTTATCTTTCATTGACCTGAAATGTTTTTCAGTGATCAGGTCGCGGCAACCAGAAGCAGTTACAATGATATCAGCTTCTTTAACTGCATCAATCATCTTCTTAACTTCGAAACCGTCCATTGCAGCCTGTAAAGCACAGATAGGATCTATTTCGGTTACCATAACGCGGGCACCTGCACCACGAAGACTTTCGGCCGAACCTTTACCAACATCTCCATAACCTCCAACAACAGCAACTTTACCAGCCATCATAACGTCAGTAGCACGACGGATAGAATCAACCAGTGATTCTTTACAACCGTATTTGTTGTCAAATTTTGATTTGGTAACAGAATCATTTACGTTGATTGCAGGAATTGGCAATGTGCCTTTTGCCATACGCTCGTATAAACGATGTACGCCGGTGGTGGTTTCTTCAGAAAGACCACGGATATGCTGTACGAATTCAGGATATTTATCGAAAACCATGTTGGTCAGGTCACCACCATCATCAAGAATCATGTTTAAAGGACGGTCAGCCTTACCGAAGAACAGGGTTTGTTCAATACACCAGTCAGCTTCTTCCTGGGTCTGGCCTTTCCAGGCATAAACACCGATTCCTGAAGCAGCTATAGCAGCGGCAGCATGATCCTGGGTTGAGAATATATTACATGAGCTCCATTTTACTTCAGCACCCAGTGCAACAAGGGTCTCAATCAGAACAGCTGTTTGTATTGTCATGTGCAGGCAACCGGCAATGCGGGCACCTTTCAGCGGTTGGCTGGCGCCATATTCAGATCTCAGTGCCATCAGACCCGGCATTTCAGCTTCTGCAAGGCGGATTTCCTTACGTCCCCATTCTGCAAGACTGATATCTTTGACTTTATAGGGTAAGGTCAGGTCAACGTTTAATGTTGTTGTAATAGACATATATCAAAAATTTTGGCAAAGGTAATATACTCTTTATACTTTAGCAACTTCGGGTATGCGGGTTAACTATCTGACATTCAATATGATTGTCCGGTCTTTGAAAAAGGGCTGATTTGATAGCAGGGGCTGATTTAATGGCCCCTTACAGGGCACCTGGAAATAAGTCCCCGTTATCAGGGGCGTAATCCGGAGAAGATAAACGTTCCTTTAGCATTTTCACCACATGTTTATCGATGGGTAAGGTTACATCCTGTTCTGAAAGATCTTCCCAGTTTATGAACCTGAATGTCTCTATCTCATGTTTCACCGCATAAAGGTCAAGCTGCTCAGCGTCAAAGTCGAAAGGTTTGGTCCTTATCGGTACTTTTATATCTTCCAGAGCCCTGACAAAATAATAAATAGAGATAATCTGGTGTTCTGGATTGAAGGCACTCAACTGGAAAAAATCGGTGGTGTAAAGATGTTCTCCAACAGAAACATCGAGTAGCATTTCTTCCATAAACTCACGCCTAAGACAATCCCTTGTTCCTTCTCCAAATTCAAGGCCGCCGCCCGGGAACTTTGTATAGTATCCCCCCCGAATATACTCATCGCTCACCAGCAACTGGTTGTTGGCTCCCAATAAAATTCCATATACCCTTACATTAAAACCGTGCATAAATTAAGTGGTTAGAATATTTTTTTTCTGAGGAATAGCCACCCAATAACAAGCGAGATGATCAGTGATAGAAACACCGGTATATAAAATGCGTATGGGGACCTGGCATAAGGAATGGGCACATTCATTCCATAGATACTCGCAACAAGTACCGGGAAGGTTAATACTATAGTTATTACAGACAGTCGCTTTAATACTTCATTCTGGTTGTTCGCTATTATACTTGCGAAGGCATCCAGTGTAGAACTAAGAATGTTTGTATATATATTGGCCATTTCGAGCGCCTGGGAATTATCAACGATCAAATCATCTAAAAATTCTTTTTCCTCTTCATTAAGACCGAGGAAATGTGTTCTTTCGATTTTCATCAACAGTAGTTCATTGGACCGGAGCGCAGTAATAAAATACACGAGACTTTTTTGAATACGCATTAGCTGCAGCAG
The DNA here is from genome assembly GCF_035489435.1 of Flavitalea sp. Taxonomy (NCBI): domain Bacteria; kingdom Pseudomonadati; phylum Bacteroidota; class Chitinophagia; order Chitinophagales; family Chitinophagaceae; genus Flavitalea; species Flavitalea sp. The sequence goes on along the minus strand of NZ_DATHKG010000068.1, from coordinate 19,671 downwards.
CTGTTCGTTCCGGTTGGCTGCATATAGTTTTTGCTCGAGTGCATTTCTTCTCAGGTTAATTTCTTTGAGGGATTCCATATAGGTCTGGATAATCTTTTCAAAGATCTTAAGCATCATCATTTTCCGGTTGTCGGGATGACGGTTTTGAAAACTGTTCAGGAACTTTTTGATGGCACTGTTCTCAAAAGAATTAACGGTAACAATCTGGGTATGCGTAAGAATAATTACAATCGGAATAGTGATATAATAAGCATCACTTTCATTAAAGGAATTATTTTCAGTCGGTGTTTTAATTACGACCAGTTTCACATTGTCTTCCTCTTCAAACCTTGAACGTTCGTCGATATCCAGTGAATCGGTTAAGAAGTCTAAAGGTATATCCAGTGAATTCGAAAGTTCTGAAAACTCCTCCTGGCGGAGTGGTGGCAGCACATTTACCCATGAGCCGTTTTCCGCCTTATCGATTTCTACTGTCTGATGGTTAATATTTTTGAAATGCTGTATCAAGGGCGGCAAGTTAAAAGTTTTCGGTCACAAGTACGGCAGGATGTTAAATTAAACCAGGATTGGTCAGGCAATTTCCAGATCGCCTTCAAACACCTTTTTAGCCGGCCCGCATAACCATATGTTCGTATAGCTGTCATCGTCGTTCCGGTCATATTCAACCGTAAGGTCACCCCCCTTTGTATGTACAGAAACATTGTTAAATCCATTATCATTGTGGAAACAAACAAGTGCCGATGCTGTCACGCCCGTTCCACATGAAAAAGTTTCATCTTCAACTCCGCGCTCATAAGTGCGGACATCAATTTCATAGTCACCCTTTATTTTTACGAAATTTACATTAATGCCTTTGTCTTTATAAGTATGATTATATCTGATTTCCCGACCTTCTTCAAATACATCAAGGTCATCCAGATCGTTTACTATTCTAACAAAATGGGGTGAGCCAGTATTCAAAATATAGTCTCCACGTTCTTCGTCTACATTGGTTACGTCCTGCATTTTCAGGCTGATGGTTCCATCTTCTTCATCGATCTCGGCTTCGTGTTCCCCGTCTGTAGCAATAAATTTATAAAGGGCCTTTTTGATTCCGATATCATTAGCAAATTTCACCAGGCAGCGACCGCCGTTGCCACACATGGAACCAGGTTTTCCATCGGCATTATAATAGATCATTTCAAAATCGTATCCGTCTTTTTTGTTAAGTAGCATGAGTCCGTCGGCACCAATGCCAAAGCGGCGGTGGCAAATAAAGTTGACCTGTTGTTGCTTAAGATCAGAATATGCACCATCCCTGTTATCGAGGATTACAAAGTCGTTCCCGGTGCCCTGGTATTTATAAAACTGAATTTTCATGTATCTGGTTGGTATGTTTTTAACTGGATCGGCCAAATCGAAGATTGCCGGCCGTTCAGATTCGTGAAATTATCTCAAGACTTTTAACAACAAGTTGCTCCACCAACTTGCTTCCATCCTTCGAAAATACTTTTGAAACCCGGTTTGCCACAATTGCGCTCAGGCTCAGACAATGGTGCCCAAGCATTTTACCCAGGCCATAGATTCCGGAGGTTTCCATCTCAAAATTACTGATCCGGTGCATTCCAAAGGAAAATTCTGTGAGCCTGGTTTGCAACTGGGGTTGACTAAGACCAAGCCTGAGTATCCTGGACTGCGGTCCGTAGAAACCCGGGCAGGTTACGGTTATGCCCCTGTGAAATTCACTCACAAAATGTTTAGCGAGCGAAGGGCTGCAACTACTAATGTATGGATGAGCAATCGAATGATGAAGTTGCGTTTGGGTGGTGAAAGACTGCAATAACTCCTTTTCCTCTTCATTTTCCTGGTGCCTGTAGAAGTTAAGGAGGTTGTCTATCCCCAGCCCGTGCGTCGACATTACATAACTATCGACTGGTATGGATTGTTGTAATGAGCCTGAAGTTCCTATCCGGATTATCTGGAGAGGGGTGAGTTGAGGTTTGATTAGCCTTGTTTCAAAATCGATGTTGGCCAGGGCATCAATTTCGTTTAGCACAATGTCAATATTATCAGTGCCTATGCCTGTAGAAATAACAGTTATGCGTTTTTTGCCGAGATAGCCGGTGGCCGATACGAATTCGCGGTGTGCAGCCCGGGTTTCGACAGAGTCGAAGTATTTACTTACCAGTTGAACGCGTTCCGGGTCGCCGACAGTGATAACGGTGGGGGCGAGTTCTTCGGGTCTCAGATCAAGGTGATAAATTGCTCCGCGGCTATTGATAATCAATTCAGATTCAGGTATCGGCTGCATAAAAAAGCTATGGTATAATTATTCAAATATCATACAAAATTCCTTACTTTTGCGCTCCCCCGAAGTCAAAGCCTTGCGGTTGAAGCTTTTGGATTGTATATTTAAATAAGAATGGTCTTGTGGCCGAGTGGCTAGGCAGAGCTCTGCAAAAGCTCCTACAGCGGTTCGAATCCGCTCGAGACCTCTTAACGAAGGAATAGCCCCAGCAATGCTGGGGTTATTTATTGAAATAACAACCCCAAAGCTTATTTTATACGCATATAATTATACAGAAAGTCAAGTTGGCCGGCATCAGGCAATGATTTTGTTCCTGATTTTTCGTTCAACACCATGATCCTTTTATCAGATGTTCTATATGGATCCCATTGGGGTAGTCCTTGTCCATTCGGATTGCCCGTCTTCGCAAAATTTGTCCAATAAGAAGACATGATTGTCGCCAGTTCATGATCTGCATTTGTCCAGGGCCGGTTTACAAATTTCAGGTTGTCGTAAGCATATGGCACCTCACCCGTATGGAAGGCACCATATTTTATATATTCACCTGTAGCGGGCACCTTTCTTTTAAACCGATATACAAAAACTTTTGAACCTTTGTTACTTTGAACATTAGCCCATGTATAATTCTGAACTCCAAATATCTGGTCGCGTGAAAGATTCAATTGCGAGATGCCAGCAATAGAATCAGAGCCAGCAGGATAGTACTGTAAAAACGTGGCTGAATCTGAACCATAGTTTCTCGCTGCATCTCTTTTAAATTCATCAGCGCTTTTGAGCGGACCAAATAACAAACCTTCATCTTCGTTCCAGCCTGTAAGAAGATCTGCTTTATTTTCTTTGCCTTTTGCAAAAATATTTGTTACAGATTCAGGCAGCACATAACCATCAACTATAGGTCCCCTTACTGACTGGGGTGCTTTTAATAATTGCGAAGCAGGAATTTTTCTTAATTCATCCAGCGAACTTATTTTGAGAGCGACTGCTGTTTTTTGACCATCCTGTTCAGCCATTTGTAATGTTGTAGCTCCGAAAAGCCCAGTAACTAAACTCGCCCCGCTTTCTGCGATTGCTTTTTTAAAAAGATTTTTTGCAAGTGGTGATGCCACCAAACAATTTACACTCATTGAACCTGCAGACTGGCCTGCAATGGTTACATTGTTTGGATCCCCTCCAAATGCAGCAATGTTTTTCTGAACCCATTTTAACCCGGCAACCTGGTCCATCAATCCATAATTTCCCGATGCATTGTTACCTGATTCCTTGCTTAAATCTGTATGAGCGAAAAATCCAAAAATACCAACACGGTAATTGATGCTTACAAACACGATTCCTTTTTTTGCCATCGCCTCACCATCATAAATTGGAGCTGCACTGCCACCACTTGAAAAGCCACCTCCATAGATCCAAACAATTACCGGCCTTTTTTCTTTTTCTGAATTTGCCCCCGTCCAGACATTGAGGTATAAGCAATCTTCATTTATCGGCTCTTTTGGAATCAGGAATTCTTCGCTCCACATACTGAAAGGAGCAGGTGTTGCCTGCATGGGGCTTGGGCCAAACTTATCACTGGCTTTTACACCTGTCCATGATACTACGGGTTGAGGTTTTTTCCAGCGCAGATCCCCGACAGGTGGCGCAGCAAATGGAATGCCTTTAAAAATATGTATATCACCTTTTGTATTCAGTGTGCCTGAGATGAGTCCCCCTTCAATCTTTACCCGATCAAATCCAGTTCTATTATGAGGTTCATAGTTGAATGAATAAAACACCAGGCTAATCAATAAAAAAGTGCCAAGAGCATGAATTCTGTTGTAAATTGACATGATTGCGATTTGTGCGTCTTAAAATAAGGAAGGACCAGACAAATCTATAACTATAACGATAAACTGCTTTGCTATGTTCTCCACTTCTACTGCACCGTTAATACAAACTTTCGGATTGGTACTTTCATTGCTATACGGTTCAGTATGTTTTTCGCAGGGCGACCCCGAGACAAGTCTAAATAAGGCTAAAGCCAATCCTGCAAAAACAAAAACAAACAATACCCAGCCTGAGTTGGGTTACAGATCTGTAAAATTACATACCATCGATGGCCGTCAATTTAAGGACCTTAACAAGAATGGACAGTTAGATAAATATGAAGACTGGAGACTACCGGGTGAAGAAAGAGTTAACGACTTGTTAGCAAAAATGTCACTGGAAGAAAAAGTTGGTTTTATGCTGATCAGTACAACCAGGTTGAAAAACGAAGGTGCACCGCAGGCATCCGGAAACCGGCTTCCTATAACAAGTGATTTCAATGAAGAAGATGTTGTTGCAACTAATAATATTTTTACGCGTAAACCACTGCCCGTTCCCGTTATGAATGTTGCAGGAACCACAAAAGGCGTAACGCAGTTTCACCTCCGGCATTTTATTTTTCGTGCAAATGCAAGGTCGAAGATCACCGCTGAGTGGGCAAATAAATTACAAGCTCTTTGTGAAAGCGATGGACTTGGAATCCCGGCGATCATTGCTTCCAATCCCCGTAATCATATTACACAGGATGCAGCAATTGGGCTGAGCGTAGGTAAAACCGTTTTTTCCAGCTGGCCGGGTGAGTTAGGACTATCAGCTATGCATGATCTGAAACTTGTCCGCGAGTTTGCAGACATTGCAAGGCAGGAGTGGAAAGCAGTTGGTTTACGAAAGGGCTACATGTATATGGCAGATCTTGCCACTGAACCCCGCTGGCAACGGACTGAAGGAACATTTGGAGAAAATGCAGACTGGACTGCAAAAATGATTACTGAGATAATATTAGGTTTCCAGGGTAATAAACTGAATTCATCGTCAGTTGCATTAACTACAAAACATTTTCCAGGTGGAGGAGCAGGAGAGGGAGGACAAGATCCACATTTTGATTGGGGTAAATATGAAACTTTTCCAGGTAAGATGTTCGAAAATAACCTGATACCGTTTAAAGCTGCTATCAAAGCAGGTACATCTGCTATCATGCCCTATTATTCTATTCCAAAGGACACCGAATATGAAGAAATTGCTTATGCCTATAACAAAAAAGTACTACAGGATTTATTAAGAGTTAAACTTGGGTTCAAAGGAATAATCAATTCCGATACGGGTCCTATTGAAATGATGCCCTGGGGAGCTGAAAATTTATCAGTCGTAGAGAGATATAAAAAAACACTGGAAGCAGGAGTTAATCTTTACTCTGGAACCGCCGATCCGGCAAAACTTTTGGAAACGGTGAAGACAGGGATGGTGGATACAAAACTCATTGATGAATCAGTGCGTAGATTGTTATTAGAAAAATTTGAACTGGGGCTTTTTGAAAATCCTTATGTTGACGAAGAAGCAGCAGAAAAAATCGCGGGCAATGCAAAATTCCAGGAACGGGCCAATCTTGCATTGCGCAAATCGATAGTGCTTTTAAGAAATGAGAATAAGGCGCTTCCGTTGAAACCAAAAACGAAAATATATTTCGAATCCTATCTTCAAAAGAGAGGATCAGCTGATCCACATAATATCTTTTCCGCCAAAGATAAAAACTATGATGTTGAATTCGTAAACAACCCTGATGCGGCAGACTTCATCCTGTTATGGATCACACCCGGTGGAAAATCTATGTTTGAATCGGACGGTTCGCCAATTTCGCTTTCACTGTCGAAGAATGGTGTAGACATTAATTACATTAACCAGACAGCGTCTAAAAAGCCTGCTATCATTGCCATTAACTATACCAATCCCTGGGTGATAGATGAAATTTACAATGATGTTACAAAGGCAAATATCAAAGGCGTTATTTCAACTTTTGGTACTTCTGCCGATGCGCTTTTAGACGTCGTCATTGGCAGGTTTAACCCAACGGGAAAGATACCATTTACTACCCCGGTATCTGAAGCAGGAGTTAAGACACAAAAGGAAGATGTACCAGGATATTCAGAAGGGTCGCAATACGCTTTGTTTAAATATAATGAAGGGATAAGTTATAAATAGAAGGGTTAAGTCATAAATAACTTCTGCCTTTAAACAGGTATTTACTGGCGTTATATTTACATTGATATTTTATTAAAAGAAGTTCCTGGAAATTTTTAACATGTTGAACCTGTTCTTTCATTTTACGATAGATAATGCATACCTGCGATTAAGAATTGCGTGCCTGGTTTTGTGTTTAGCAACTATTGCGCAACCTTCGAATTCACAAGTTTCTCCAGGTACTAAGCCATTCCTCCAGTGGCAGTCACTGATGTTTAGGATTTATTCAGGTGATAGTATTCCGTATGAGTTTGGGATGTTGAAGGTTCCTGAAAACAGGTTAAATGCCGCATCTAAAAACATTGAATTAGGTGTTTTGAGATTAAAGCGAAAAAGCCCGGTCTCAACAAGCGGCAGCAAAGGTGAGAATGGCATCAGCTCACCCATTGTATTTTTAGCTGGTGGCCCGGGGCAATCCGGCATTGATTATATCAAAGAAGAATATTTTCAAAAGTTTATTTTGAAACTGCAGGAAACTGCTGATATTATTTTGCTCGACCAGCGCGGTGTCGGCAGATCAAAACCGTCACTGGGTTATCCAATATCCAGTTCGGATAACCGGAATTTGTTTCTTTCAAAAGACAGGATGATTAAGCTGACAGATGAAGCAGCGGCAGCGGGATATATTTCTTACAAAAAAAGTGGGATCGATATCAAAGGTTATAACACGAGTCAAAGCGCAGATGATCTCAAAGATCTGGCAGAGGCAATCGGGGCCGAAAAAATCAGCTTGCTTGGGATAAGTTATGGCACACATCTTAGCCTTGCAACAGCCAGGAAATATCCGGGTATGATTGATAAGATGGTTTTAATCGGGACATCCGGTCTGAATCATATGCATCACCTTCCATCAACATACGATAAACAGTTGCAGAAGATTGCCGCATTGTCGGATCGCGACTCATTAATAAATTCGGAAGTGCCTGATTTGATTGCGTTATTAAAACGTGTCCTGAAAAAACTGGATGACCAGCCCATCCCACTCCGGATAAAAGATTACTGGGCGAAAAAAATTATAACTGTACCTATCGGCAAATTTGGTTTGCAATTTATCTTGAGGTTAGATGCTGGAGACAGCTATGGTTTTGTTTATTTTCCTGCGCTTTTATACGGTATTGAGCATGGTGATTACAGGCTATTACAGCAATATACAGAACGGCGTTATAATCAATTCAATGGTTTAACTGGATCCGGGATATTTGCTATGCGACAAGCTTCAGGTGCTTCAAAAGAGCGATATCAACAAATAAAAGAAGAAGGAAAAACCGCCATACTCGGAAACAGCATGAATACTCCTGATATTTACGCAGGGTGGAGGGATGTTGATCTTGGGGACGAATACCGTAAAAGCTTTAAAAGCGAAATCCTGACACTATTTATCAGTGGAAGTTTAGACAGCAATACACCAGTTGCGAATGTGGAAGAAATAATACAAGGCTTTTCAAAAGGGGTAGACCTGGTTGTTGAAAATGCCGGGCATGAAGACATGCTGCCGGATGAAAAAGTGCAGGATGCAATGCTCAGGTTTTTCAAATCGGGCCTGGTGAATTCCAACACGATCATCTTTCCTGTCCCGGAATTTATCCCGGTTTTTTGATTCATTTCAACTTAACCATTCAACTCAAAACTTCAGTTATGAAATCTACATTGTTTTTATGCCTGCTTGTTACATGCAGTCCGGCATTTGCGCAGACCACCGGCAGTTTGATTAAATATAGCAACCCAGGCTCAGCTCCGAAAGGATATTCGCAGTCGGTTTCAGTTGATCTAGGTACTTGTAACATGGTGATGATGGCCGGCCAGGTACCAGTTGACAGTACCGGAACCCTTGTGGGAAAAGAAAACATGCGTCAACAAACAGAGCAGGTATTTGCAAACCTGGAGAAGATAATAAAATCACATGGTGGAACTATGAATGATCTTGCGCGAATCCAGATCTTTGTGACTGATTTGTCGCAGATCCAACAATTGCGCGAGGTGAGGGAACGTTATGTAAATTTGAGGACCCCGCCGGTAAGTACCATTGTGCAGGTAAGTAAACTGTTTCGTGATGATGTTCTTATTGAAATTGAAGGAACTGCCGTTATTGGAAAAGCCAGTCGCTAATTTGCACATGTACAATCAATAATTTTTTTTATCAGCAGATAAAACCTTATGCTAACCTTATGCTAACAATAAAAAGAACAAGTTCGGCTGATCCTGATTTCATCGAACTTGTAAAGCTGCTGGATGCAGACCTGGCTATCCGGGACGGGGCGGATCACGCCTTCTATTCCCAGTTTAATAAGATCGATAAAATCAAACATGTTATCGTTGCTTATGATATTGATGTGCCTATCGCCTGTGGTGCTATCAAAGAATATTCTCCCACCGCAATGGAAGTAAAACGGATGTTCACATCTCCTGAATACCGGGGTAAAGGTGCGGCCATATTTATATTAACTGAACTTGAAACCTGGGCAAGGGAAATGTCCTATACATCATGCGTACTCGAAACGGGAAATAAACAACCAGAGGCAATAGCATTGTATCATAAAACGGGCTATCATATTATACCAAACTATGGTCAGTATGCAGGCATCGAAAACAGTATTTGTTTCGAAAAGAAATTTCAATAATTCTTCAACAAACACTCACCACTTACTGGTTTCATAACTCATAACTCAAAATTCATATCTCTTTTTAAAAGCCTACAACCATGAAGATAGTTGCATTGGATGGATATACTTTGAATCCCGGAGATCTCAATTGGATTGACATTGAGGAATTCGGGGAACTAACTGTTTATGAACGGACGCCGGCAGAACTGGTGGTGGAGAGGTGTAAGGAAGCAGTTGTTATACTCACCAATAAAACAGCTATCAATAAAGAAATGATCGGACAGTTACCACAGTTGAAATTCATCAGCGTGCTCGCTACCGGTTATAATATTGTTGATGTCAGCGCGGCAAGGGAAAAGGGAGTGGTGGTTTCCAACGTTCCCGGCTATGGAACTGCATCTGTAGTTCAGTTGACTTTTGCGTTGATGCTTGAACATTTCAACCAGGTGAGCTTGCATAACCAGGCAGTAAAAGCCGGGGACTGGGTTAATTCCAAAGACTTTTCGTTTACAAAAACTCCGCTTCACGAACTCCAGGGAAAAACGATTGGCATTATTGGCTTTGGTTCTATTGGCAGACAGGTTTGCGACGTTGCAACGGTTTTTGGGATGCATACACTTGCGTATAGCCGCACCAAAACCAACCAGGGTAACAGGATCAATTTTGACTGGGCCGAACTTGATTCCCTCCTGTCAAAATCGGATGTGATAACAATTCATTGCCCGCTCACTGATGAAACCAAAGGAATGATTAATAAGTCGACACTTGCCTTAATGAAAAAGACAGCTTTAATCGTCAATACCGCCCGCGGACCAATTATAAATGAAAATGATCTTGCGGAAGCATTAAACCAGGAGACCATTGGCGGCGCGGCCCTCGATGTACTTTCCAAAGAACCGCCTGAAAAAGATAATCCTTTACTCAAATCAAAAAGTTGCATCATAACTCCACATATAGGCTGGGCCACGGTTGAAGCACGTGGAAGACTTATGAATGGAACTGTTGCTAACGTCAAAAGCTTTATTGAAGGCAAACCTGTTAACGTCGTCAACTGAGTGGTGAGTGGTGAGTGGTAAGTGGTGAGTTAAGTTGTAGCGTTATGAATTCATTCATTCATTCAACCACTCCACTCACCACTTACCACTCACAACTCACCACTTTTTTCGCCTACTTTATTTTTGAAAAACCTAACGGTTTCAACCAAACCGACTCTACTTTCTCAACTATTGGGTGATCTTTTTCTGAATCAGCTTTTACTTTTATCCAATCCGGATCTTTGCGAAAGGCATCCCATGATTTTTTGCCAGCTTCTTCGCTTGGGTAAGCGACCATATAGATCAGTCTTGGTTCCTTACCCGCGGGTTCAACCGTTGTCCAATAGGCAATATGTTCGATGCCTTGTTTAGATAAAAGCTTCAGTGAATGATTCCTGAATCTCGTCAATAATTCTTCCTTTCTACCAGGCAAAATATAGTAGGTCCTGAGCTCGAACACACGATTGGCTTTGGCTGTCGAAGGTTTGATTAATGGTGAAATACTTGCCGCATCCATAAATATAGATGTGACTTTGGCGACAATTTTGCCTGATTCTTCAGATTTGGCAGCAACTGCGCGCCATACTGTATCACTGCTAAAACCTTTCCAGGAAACGTCCCTTGCTTCTTTTGAAGGATAAGCTAAAACATAATAAAGGGCGTTTTCTGTATTATTTATAGGCAGCCAGTAACCCACATTCTCCATCCCGTGTTTCTCAAACAGTTTTGTAGTATGATTGGTAAAGCGTTCCACAAGGGCGTCCAATCTTCCCGGGTGACAATAATAAATGCGAAGCTCATAATACCTGGTATCGGCTTTTTGGGCCGATATCAAAAAAGGGGCAGCGAGGGCGATAAAAAGAAGAGTAAATTTCATCTGGCAATTTTAATTTAATCAGGGATAATTTAATCAGGAATAATATAATCAGGGATAATATTGTACAAATATAGGGTTGGCCGCTTAATTGCAACAGGTTAAGTGCGCCAGGTTAACTGCCCTAAATAGCAGTGACAATTATCAGCCTGATCTCAACCTGACGAAAATAATGGTTACAAATGACTAGAGCCAGTATCACTGTTACGGATAACTTTTGTGGCTATAACGGTGAGGGGCGCTTCTAAATCAGGGCAAGCGGATAAGATTATAAAACCAGGTTACCAGTTCTGCGACCTATGTTAGTGCCTAAGGGGGTGTATTTTCAACACTTTATAATCGACAAAAAACGAGGTAGCAATAACGCAGATAAAAATTGATAATAGCTATAAACACCTAGTATACGTATTAGAAAGTATTGTTTATTGAGATTTGCTTTCCAAAATCATTGCATACAATATTACCCGTATGTATCTTGCCCTTAATAACCCAAACTGCATATTCAGTTAATGAAAACTATCGCAATACTTGAACCCCACGAAATCCTCAGACTTTGTCTTGGGGAAGTCCTGACTCATCTTAATTATCAAGTTGTAATTAAGTCCGGCAATGCACTAGACTTTATAGAATTACTGGCTACAGCAGATCAATTGCCCCATATCATCATTTCTGAGGTTCAGCTAAATGAACTGCAGGACATTTCTCTTTTCCGGCACCTCCGGCTTCACTATCCTGAAATAAAATTGCTTGCCTATTCCGGAGATGACAGCGAGTGGACAGTTGACCTGGTACTTAAGGAAGGCGCCGATGCATTCCTCGAAAAAGGATGTAGTCTGCAAGAATTGCAACTTGTGCTGCATCAGATAACCTGCATGGAATTTCAGCCTAGATAAAACGGGTGCCCAGTGCAGCCAGGGGCTCATTAACATTAATGACATGGTCAAGTACCTTTATCAGGTCCGGTATCCCGGTTGGTTTACGGATACAGGCTACAGCTCCCATTTTTATGGCCTTTTTAAAAGTTTCGTCCTGTATACCATTTGAATAAATGATCACAGGTACGGCAGAGAAAGTATCAATCTTTTTGATCCTCTCAAGGCATTCAAAGCCATTTACCTTCGACATATTGATATCCAGAAAAATTACATCCGGGCGGATGAAGCGAAGCATGTTGAGGCCGTCCAATGCGCCATCAGCATAAGTGCATTTACACTTTTCACAAACTACCTGTAATGCTTCATTAAAAATATCCCATTCGTCGGGATCATCATCAATTAGAAGAATATGTCCAATCATGTGACGAAGTTAAGGTACCGCAATCTTTTAAAAAATTCCACACTCAAACGATCACCTGCTAATTAACAAACACTGTATAAGCACTTAGTGTTTCAATAAGTGTTTCCCGTTATTACCAATAGCGGCCAACATTTTAAGCTGGCATATTTTTTATACTTATATCTGAAAGGTAATATGGAAACAAAAATAAGTAAGGAATATGAACAATTGTTGCTAGACGAGTTAAAAATGCTTGACAGTCAGGAGATTACTATCAACGGTAACTCAATTAAGCCGAGTCAGTGTTACCATTGGGAATCTGATCCGGCACATCTTCTGTACAATACAAATTGTCCGCCTGACTTAAAGCAAAAATTACAAGCCATCATAGCAAAATATACAGATACTAATGAAAGTCGTTCATCTTGATAGTGAGCTCACCGGGAACGCAACTATAAAAGAACTTCTTGAAAGGGCAAGGAGTTACGAAGCTGAAGGGGAACACGACAGGGCTATAAAAATCTATACAGCAATCATTAAAAAGAAGCCAATGAACGTAACGGCTTACAACCGTTTGATGATTTTATTTAGAAAGTTGAAGGATTATCAAAAAGAGATAACAATAATAGACCAGGCCTTAGATTTATTTCAATCTGGAGCCAGGGCAGGCAATAAACAGGCTGAAGGGAAAATCGGAAAATTAAGTTTATCCCTTGGTAAACTAACCGGGCTCATAGATAAAAAAGGAAAGTCCCTCTATGACCCTGAGCCGATAGCGTCATGGAAAAAACGAAAGCAATTGGCCCAAAAACGCTTAAAAACTAAAAAGTAATGAAATCGAATATTCATGTTGAAACTCCGGATGGGCAAGTTTTAAAAAACGGTATCGACAAGGGAGCTGAAGATCCCGCGGGAATTGATAAGGCAGAAAGCCAGGATCCGAAAGACATACTTGCCGGACCAAAGAAAAATCCTGATCCTTTTGCAAATGCTAACCTCGAAGACAATGAGAAAGCTAAAAGCGCCGAAGGTGCCGGCACAGAAGTTACTGATGGAGAAGACGGATAATACTTATCAATAGATGATACTTATCAATATTGGTTAATATAATTGCGTTTGAATTTCGTAACTTAAAGGAACAGTATCAAACTCCGCAAAGATAAATTTTCTTAGAACCTTAAAACTTGAAATATGAAAAGTAACAACCCAAATCAAACTAAGCCCCAGGCTACTCAATCCAATCAAAAGCCACCAGAAAATAAAGACAATCTTGACAGTCGTAAAAATGAAGAACAAAATTTCAAAGGAAATGATGTAACACACAACAGGAAACCAACAAGGACTGATGGAAATAAGCATAGGAGTAAATTATAGTAAGAAAGAAAAATAGTAAATTGAAAGGATCTTGAAGAAGTTATTTCAGGTTATCAATAAAGGCATTAAGATTTAAGCCTTCAGCCATCCCGCATCTGGTGAGGATGGTTTTTTTTAGGGTTAATTGGATAATATGAGTGATATATTGGAACTACCGGTACATTATCAGAATGAAGAACTGGTCTTTGGCATGGAAATGATAAACTGGGGATATACCCATCGTTTCAAAATTATTGTGAATGGTTTAGAATGCTTTTTTGAACCAGATGAAGAAGGAGTATATCGTGCTGTCTCGGAAGATTATCTTAAACATGCATCACAGGACACAGAACTCCTTAAAGTGATTGGTGAAACATTAGGTGAATTGATGAGATGATGATATTCCGATTAAAATGATTGGTGAACCGTTAGGCGAAATGATGAGATGATGATATTCCGATGGCGTTGTAATTGTAAGGCCATCTGTAAATTGAATATAATCATGTAAAACAAAAACAATATTATTATGGCAAAATATTCAAAAAAGGCCCAGGATAAAGTTGAGAAGGTAATGCATGAAAAAAAGAAAGGCCAGCTAAAGTCGGGGAGTGGGCGCAAAGTGACAAATAGAAAACAGGCCATTGCTATAGCATTATCAGAGGCAAGGAAAGAAGGGGCTAAGGTTCCAGCCAAAAAATCGGCTGCAAAGAAATCTGCTGCAAAGAAATCAGTAAGAAAAACAGCAAAAAAAGCATCGAAGAAAAAAGCATCGAAGAAAAAGGCCGCGAAGAAAACTGCAAAAAAAGCAGCAAAAAAAACAACAAAAAAATAAGCCAGGAAAAGAAATTCAACTACCCGGAAATCAGCAAAGAAACGAACTTAACAAAGTCCTTCCCGAACACGGTATTCAGATCCTGGCAAAACAGGAAATCCTGTTATTGAAATTCAAAATACATTTGATTCATTTTCCTTATCTTCAGAAACTATACCTTTAATCTAAACTGTAAATGCGAAAACCTTTTCTTACATGCTGAATCCTCGGACCAGGGATGCTGTAGAAATATTAAACGGCCTTCTCAGGGTAAATAGCGATCGCATCAATTTCTACAAGGACTATCTCGAATATGGCAATGAGTTAGATGCCGACTACCGTGAATTTTTCGCACTCGTGGCTGGCGAGAGCTACCAAAACAACATCTGGATCAGTATCGAAATTCAAACAATAGAAGGTAATATAGAAACTGAAACACCGGTTGAGGATATTCGTGCCAATTTGAAACCAGCCACGCCATTACCTGGCCGCGCTGTAATTCTAAAACAATGTATGTTGCTGGAAAATAATATCAGGGCTGAATACACAAAAGCCGTTCAATCGGTATTTATCCCTCAATACATGCGTGAATTGCTGAAAAAACAGATCCGCCGGCTTGAAGCTGCGAAACGACAGGTAGAAAGATTTTCCTAGGTTATCCGTCATTCAGTTATCAGAGAAGTCTTTTTTGTATCGGCCATCAACAGGTAAACGACCAGCGATATGAAAATGCAGGCAGTTACATAATAGTAATACCAGTCTTCATGCCCGGCCTTTTTCAGCCAGAGTGCAATGTACTCAGCAGTTCCACCAAATATTGCTACCGTGAGCGAATAGGGAAGTCCGACACCCATAGCTCTCACTTCTACTGGAAACAATTCCGCTTTCACTATTGCATTGATGGAAGTATAACCACTCACGATGATCAGCGCGGACATGATCAGTAAGAATATATTGAAGAGTTGGGTGGTCGACTCAAGAGCCATAAACAGTGGGATGGTGAAAATCGTACCCAATACTCCAAAGGCGATCAATAACGGCTTTCTGCCGGTTTTGTCGCTCAATGCCCCGAAAACCGGTTGTAATAGCGCGAATAATAATAAGGAACAAAAGGTGAGAAGAGTGGATTGATCTTTTGATAAACCAGTAGTGTTCACCAGGAATTTCTGCATATATGTGGAATAGGTGTAAAATGCAACCGTACCACCAAGCGTGAGTCCTACAACAGTAAGAATGGCCCGGGGATGTTGTAAAAGGCGCATCAAATGATTCTTTTTTACAGGTCCTTTTTTTTGCTGACTAATAAAAGCGGCCGTCTCATGTAAATTTTGGCGTAGATATAAGGCAATCAATGAAAGTATTGCTCCAATAACAAAAGGTATTCTCCATCCCCATTCGTGCAGCTGTTCGCTGGTAAGAAAAATACGTTGTAACAACAGTTGCAGACCAACAGCCAGCAATTGACCACCTATCAGCGTTACATACTGAAAGCTGGAATAAAATCCGCGACGGGATGCAAGAGCGACCTCACTGAGATAGGTAGCCGAAGTTCCATATTCACCACCTACACTCAAGCCCTGCAATAACCTTGCAATCAACAACAGGATAGGGGCAATGATCCCAATGGAGTTATAGCCGGGGGTAACAGCAATAAGTAATGAGCCGAAAGACATGAGTAAAACTGAAAGGGTCATAGCAGTTTTGCGTCCGTGGGTGTCGGCCAGCTTGCCAAAAATATAACCCCCGATCGGACGCATAATAAAACCAACAGCAAAAATTCCGGCAGTATTGATGAGCTGCGCCGTCGGATCATTATTCGGAAAAAAGCTGGAAGCGAAATACAGGGAAAACGCAGAATAAGCATACCAATCGTACCATTCAACAAGATTGCCTATAGAGCCACCGATGATAGCCTTCAATCTTTGATCAGCAGCCATATTGTTTTTTATGCATGAAGTTATTTGTTCAGGGGCAAAATCACGGTAAACACTGCTCCCTCATCTGCATTTCCATTCGCATATATAATGCCGTTATGATTGGACACTATTTTATTGCAGATTGCAAGTCCGATTCCATGGCCTGAATAGTCGGGTGACATATTCAATCGCTGAAACACTACAAATATCCTGTCAGCATATTGCTGATCAAAACCGATTCCATTATCGGCAAAACTGATTTCATAATAAGCGTTTGCTGCAAGTAAATTTTCGAATTTGTCTTTGGTTTCAGCTGGCAAGGGTTTGCCGGTTATAGTAACTTTTGGGCTTCTGCCAGGATGAGAAAATTTTAAGGCATTGCCAATAAGGTTATAGAACAATTGATTTATCTGCGCGGGAATGCCAGGCACCAGCGTCAACACATTACTTTTTACCTCAGCCTGTTTTTGTTCAATCATCAGCTCGAAATCGCCCAGGACATTGTTAAGGATTTTATTGAGATCAATTTCAGAAAAAGTGGGTTCCACCTGTGATAACCGGGAATAATCAAGTAAATCGGTTATCAAAGCAGTCATTCTTTTTGCGGAACCTGAAATCTTCTTCGTGTATTCTGATGCATCTATTTTTGCTTCTGTCTTACTTAAAAGAATACTGCTGAACATCTGTATTTTCCTAAGGGGTTCCTGCAAATCATGCGAGGTGACATAGGCAAATTGTTCGAGCTCGGCGTTTGACCTGGCAAGTTGTTGGTTTGCAAGTTCGAGTTCCCTGGTTCTTTCTGTAATCCTTGTTTTCAATTCTGCGGAAAATCGTTTTTCTTCGGTAATTTCCTGAACGATACCCAACAATCTTACCGGTTTTCCGGAATGATCATAGAACACACGGCCTGTTACTCTTATCCAATGAATTGATTTGTCCTTCCAGATTACTCTTACCTCGTATTCCAGACTGCCGGTCTTTAGCGAAATCTCATGCGCCGCCACTCTGAGTTTTGCGTCTTCGGGATGTATAGCATTTGCATAATCGGTCCTTTCACCAGCTGTCCCTAAACCGAAAATCTGCACAAACCGCGGTGTTACGATCATTTCCTGTGTTTCAAGGTTCACTTCATACGAACCGAGCTTTGCTGCATCCACTGCCAGCCTGGTCGTTTCCTGAGCCTGGGCTATGGCTTTCCTGGCCCTGACCTGAGCGGTTACTTCATTCGCGACGGCAAGCACCCCGACCATCTCACCGGTATCACTATAGTGAGGTTGAAAAACAAAATTTGCGAATACCTCATCTCTTTTTCCATTCCTTAAGATCACAACCGGTCTCTCGTGCTCATGAAAAGTATTACCGGTAGCAACTACGTATTGGAGAAGTTTATCAAAACCCTGGTGGACAACCTCGGTGAACACTTCTGTTATTTTTTTACCAACAGCACTTGCATCACGGTCCCACAATTCAAGCATAGGTGGATTGGCAAGCTCTATTACAAAATCTGGTAGTCTTAACATACAGATGGCTACAGGAGCATGCATCAATAACCGGAAAGCCTGGCGGTATTCTCCCAACTGTTCCGCAGTATCTGCCTGGTTAATGTTTTCCGGTATCTTATTAATGTTTTCAGTCATCATGTATCAATCCTGGATGAAGGTAATCATATACAAGGAGATGTCCACATACAGGGAGATGGCCACATACACGGAGATATCCCTCTCCCGCAGCAAGCCTTGACCATCGGATAAGGCCGGGCATATCTTTTGATATTTCCAGTTTGGAAACCTTATTGAAGTTCACAGTACAAATTTTTTTTATGGTAATACATAAAGCATTAAACAATCAAAATCCGATCCGGAAATTTATTGCTGGTTTTTCTCTTATGCTAATTTTTGCCCTGCTTAGTACCGGCCTCTACGCACAGGAAAGCGTAGAAATTAACGGTCAGGACGTCGGTTCATGGTTTGAAAGGAACTGGATGTGGATAACCGGGGCCGTTTTATTGCTTTTGCTGATCGTTTTATTCAGCACAAGATCAAGGAGAACGCGTAAAACAACAACAGTTGTAAAAGACACATATGGAAATGTGAAAAGCGTTACTACTACCGAGGAAAAACCATAAGCAGGCAGGGACTTACCGACCGATAAATGTATTAGATTTGCAGCTACGGCATGTCCTTATTTATCACTTCACTCAATTCCGGCAGCAACGGAAACTGTTATTATATTGGAAATGACCAGGACGCAATCCTGGTTGATGCGGGATTGTCCTGCAAAGAACTTGAGGTCCGGATGATGAGGCTAGGCCTCAGTATGGGAATGGTCAGGGCGGTCTTTATCTCGCATGAGCATACCGACCATATTTCGGGCATTCCAACTTTGTTGAAACGTTATAAGCTGCCGGTTTATATAACTCCATCCACGCTGAGAAACGGAAAGATCAGGTTCGATGCTTCCCTGATAAACTATTTTCTGCCGTATCAACCGGTAACAATAGGGAGTCTGAATATAACGGCGTTTCCAAAATTTCATGATGCATGTGATCCGCATAGTTTTATCGTTTCCAATGGTAAAATCAATATAGGTGTTTTCACAGATATCGGAAAACCTTGCGAACATGTGACAAATCATTTCAGCATTTGTCATGCGGCGTTTCTTGAATCGAACTATGATGAATTGATGTTAAGTGAAGGTCGTTATCCCTGGTTTCTGAAAAATCGGATTACAGGTGGCAAAGGTCACTTATCAAACACCCAGGCACTGGAAATTTTTCTTCAGTACAAGCCGGCATATATGACGCATTTGCTACTTGCGCATTTATCAAAGGAAAATAATTGTCCGAAACTGGTCGGCGAACTTTTTACTAAACATGCAGGTAACACAAATGTAGTGGTGGCCACCAGGTATGCCGAAACCCCTGTTTATGAAATAATGGCTACTGAAAACCTTCTTGTTAATTCCATCGTAAAACCTCCAACCGTAAAACCTCCAACTGTAAAACCTTCAACTGTAAAAACTCCAACTCCTCAAATTCCTTCTTGTTCACAGTTGAGTTTGTTCTGAGGAAGAAATGGCTGAGTGAAAAATGACTGAGGAAAAATGGCTGTTGAAAATTCATAGGTTTGCCAGCCATTGATAAATCATTAGCTTTGAGATTGCATGAAATATTCTCAGATTATTGGGGTCATTGCCACCCTTTGTCTTGTCGCAAGTTGTTTTTTCAACTGGACCTGGTACCCGGATCTTAATAAATCTTTCACGGGATTTTTTTCTGAAGACCAGGTTTATGGAAAGCCAGGTAACGTGTTCATTTTTTTCTCGGTGTTTACCATTGCTTTCTTTTTAATTCGCCGGGTCTGGGCCAAGAGATGGAATTTCATTTTCGCCGGCCTGATCCTGGCATACGCTATCAAAACATATATACTATACACGGGTTGTTACAACGGCATATGCCCAATTAACCTAGCCGGCATTTGGGTGATG